>JAZRYT010000159.1:0-23699 GCA_045600905.1 Bacteroidales bacterium | reverse complement strand
TAGAAAATCCTCTTTAAAAGAGGGACAAATTGTAAATATATGGTACAACGGACAATATGCCAAATATGTGGTGGGCAAAGATAAAGTTCGTCAAATAGACAATTCCTCTTATAATTATGCGCTCAATTTGCGGAAGGGTGGCGATTTCAGCGGCTGTTATGGTCATAGAAGCAAACCGGACATGGATTTCTACAAAAAAAGCAGACGCGATATTTACTCAGGTCGCTTGGTGCTCAATGCTTCCTTTATGGTTCCCTCTATGTGGACGCCGACAGAAAACATCCATCAGACAGACAGAATTTCACGTTCTTTTTCTTTTAGTTTTGTCAACAACTGGCAGGTGGCCAGAGTATATGGACTCGGTTTCCGTTTAGGTTTCGGCTCTTCCTGGTATGCTTTGCAGGATTTTCAAGATCCGGCCGGTTTATATTACAATATTGATTATACGGATTTTAAGGATGTGGTTGATTACGACATCAGAAAACACAACCTCAAGACCACGCAGTTTGATTTGGAACTCTACCAACGTTTCATTTTGGCCAATCTTTCCAACAGCAAGTTTTATTTGGAAACAGGCGTGTATGGCGATTGGATTACCGGCAGCCGTTTGAAAACCAAAGCTGAGTTTGGTGACCATAAATTTACTAATATCGATAAACATTATTACAGAGATGGTATGTACAAACTGAACTGCGGTGTGCGTTTGCGCCTTGGTTTCACCAACTGGTTTGCCATCTACGGCCAATATCGTATTACTGATATTTTGAAAGAAGGCAACGATCTTCCGAAATGGGAAGTAGGTATTCAGATTTTCTAATTTGATAAAGACAGAATTATGAAAAGAATAATAACTATCGCATTGCTAATCTGCTCGTTGTTAGGCTTCGGCGTGGTGCAGGCGCAAAGCAACGCTCCTCACAAATACGTGCGCTCCGAAACATATACCTTTAAAAACACCAATAATGAATTTTGGGCAAACGTTATCGGCAAAGTCGTCTTGAAAGAGAGCAAAAGCAACTCCATAAAATGTGAAATCAAAATCACCGGCTATGGCAAGACCGAAGAAGAAGCCAAAGCCAATGCCGACAACATCATCATAATTTCAGAAAGAAAGGATGCCTCAAAAAGTTCTGGACCTGCTGACATTACGGTGAATGTCGAGAGTGGACTTTACCTCAAGCGTCGATGCGAGGCAGTCACTACCATTTTTGTTCCCTCCTCCGTATCTGTTCAACACACCGACAATGTGGGGTTTATGGAGTTGATGAAACGGATGTTGGAGAAAATGTTACCGTAACTTATTCATTTTTCCGGCGCGCCCGTTTTTCATAGCCATTAACCGACGGGCGCGTCGTTTTTTTTGTTTTTCATACATTATGTTAATAGAACTGAAAGGCGTACACAAGACTTACGACAACGGACAGCCGTTGCACGTGCTCAAGGGCATTGACCTCAATATTGACCAGGGCGAGTTCGTCTCCATTATGGGGGCATCCGGCTCTGGGAAATCGACCTTGCTCAACATCTTGGGCATTCTTGACAATTACGATGAAGGGGAGTATTTCCTGAACGGCAAGTTGATTAAGGATTTGACGGAGCGCGAGGCAGCCGAATATCGTAACAAGATGATTGGATTTGTCTTTCAGTCCTTCAATCTGATTTCGTTTAAGACAGCGGTGGAAAATGTGGAGCTTCCGCTTTTTTACCAAGGCGTGAGTCGAAGCAAGCGCCACGAGATGGCGATGGCCTATCTCGAGCGTTTGGGATTGTCGGACTGGGCGAAGCACTATCCGAATGAGATGTCCGGCGGTCAGAAACAGCGCGTCGCCATCGCGCGTGCCCTCATCACGCACCCGCGTATCCTCCTTGCCGACGAGCCTACCGGCGCCCTCGACTCCCAAACCTCTGTTGAAGTGATGGACCTGCTGTCCCAACTCAACAAAGAGGAAAACGTCACTGTTGTGGTGGTTACCCATGAAAGCGGTGTGGCCAACTGCGCCAACAAAATCATTTACATCAAAGATGGCCTGATTGGAGCCATCGAAGAAAACCGACAGCACAACGCTTCTGTTTTCAATGTCTGCGCGGGCATTAAGTAGGAGTTTCAAGTTCAAGGTTTCAGGTTCAAAGTTTAAAGTTCAAAGTTTAAAGTTCAAGGTTTCAATACACAACTCCATAATTTCATGGCTTAATAATTTCATAGCTTAATAATTTAATAACTTAATAATTTCATAGCTTTTCATCTGTGCACGATTTAATACACGAAATATGGTCATCTATAAAGCGCAACAAGCTCCGCACTTGCTTGACGGGCTTGGCGGTGTCGTGGGGCATTTTCATCATCATCCTATTGCTGGGTGCCGGCAACGGACTGATGAACGCCTTCAACCAGCAAAGAGACAATGTGGCCACCAACACGATGCGTTTGGACGGTGGGCAAACCACCAAACCATACGCCGGCTTGCAGCATGGACGCTATGTGAAACTGAAAGAGTCTGATGTTCAACTGCTGAAAAGCCAGATGTTTGAAGACATCATCGATGAGGTTTCCGTGATGAAAACCAGTTATAACAGCAAGCTCGTTTATGGTACGGAAACGAAAGAAGTCTCGCTTAGCGGCACCTATCCGGGACAGCTAACGATGGACTGTGAAAGCATAAAGGTAGGTCGTTACATTTCCTACAATGACATTAACCACAAACAAAATGTTGCCGTTATAACGGATGTTCAAGCGGAAGAACTGCTGAACGGTCATCATAATTACGAAGCCATTGTGGGCCGTTTTATTTCCATCGACAATTCCACTTTCTTAGTGGTGGGCATTCGCCAAAGTGACCGTATGTGGCGCGATAACCGCATACACATTCCCTACACCACCTTCAAAATGCTGACTGGCAACAACGATGAGGTGGACCGTATCACGTTCACCTTCCACGGTTTGAATACGGAAAAGGAAAACGAAGAATTTGAGAAAAAACTGCGCGCCATCCTCAACCAGCGGCACGATGCTGCACCGGATGATGAGGGCGCCATCTATATTTGGAACCGCTTCACGCAGGATATGAGTATGAACAAGGCCACGTCCGTTCTGACCAAAGCGTTGTGGGTGGTGGGCATCTTCACCCTTTTGGGCGGCATTGTCGGCGTGTCCAACATTATGCTCATCACCATCAAGGAGCGTACGCACGAGTTCGGCATCCGCAAGGCTATCGGCGCGAAACCCTGGGCCATCACCAAGCTCATTCTGGCGGAAAGCGTCAGCATTACCGCCCTTTTCGGCATCTTTGGTATGCTGCTGGGTTTGCTGGCCTGCGAAATTATGGATGCCACCGTGGGCAACGCCGCCATTAACATAATGACGGCGTCCTTCAGCATTTTCGTCAATCCGCGCGTCGGACTGGATGTGGCCGTTGAGGCAACCATCGTATTGATTGTGGCAGGCACGATTGCGGGAATGTCGCCAGCGCTGCAAGCTGCGAAAGTAAGACCTATTGAAGCACTAAAATCTGGTAAGTGATGCGTTGGGATATTGACTTTTATCGGGAAATCGCGGATTCACTCGTGCGGAACAAGCGCCGGAGCCTGCTCACGGGCTTCGGTATTTTCTGGGGTCTCTTTATGTTGCTCTTCCTCGTGGGCGGCGGACACGGTGTGAAAAGCATCCTCGAGCAGGTCTTCGATGGCTTCGCCTCCAACTCGATGTTGATTTATGCGGATAAAACCTCCAAACCCTATCACGGTTTTCAAAAGGGTAGGGATGTCACCCTTACGTTGAATGACGTGGACCGTCTCAAAACGATGGTCCCAGAATTCGAGGTGGTGACGCCCGTGATTTCGATGTGGGGTTTTACGGCGATGTGCGACGCCCGCACGTCCGAATGCCATCTCAGCGGACTGAAGGCCGACTATGTGAAAGTGCAGGCCCCCAATATGAAGTACGGCCGCTATATCAATGAGGACGATGTACATTATGAACGCAAAGTCTGCGTCATCGGAAAGAAAATCTATCAGCAGCTTTTCCCGGCGGGCGGCAATCCCTGTGGGAAATTCATTAAAATCGGCGACATCTATTATCAGATTATCGGTGTCGATTTCTGCGTTTCCAATATCAACATCAACGGCAATTCGCAGGACAACATCGTGCTGCCCATCACGGTGATGCAGCGCATCTACCAATTTGGCGACAAGGTGGAGGAGATCAGTATGGTGGGACGTCCGGGGGTGAAAATGGAGGAAACCGAGGCGCGCGTGCGCTCCATCATTGCCCGCGAAAAGATTTTCGATCCTGCCGACAAGGAGGCGTTGCTGATTTTCAACTGCGAGCAGATTTTTTCCATTGTGGATACGCTGTTCCGCGGATTGCAGTTCTTCATCTGGCTCATCGGTATCGGCACGCTGTTGGCGGGCTCGATCGGAGTCAGCAACATAATGATGGTAACCGTGCGGGAACGCACCACCGAAATCGGCATTCGTCGTGCCATCGGTGCCACGCCATCGGATATTCTTTCGCAGATTATCTTAGAGTGCGTCGCCTTGACCATGACGGCGGGCTCGTTCGGGATTGTGTTTTCCGTGCTTATTTTGAATGTGGCGGAAAAGGTGGCTTCCAAGGATGTCCCCGCCAATTTCCAAATCAGCTTCTGGACTGCCGTGACGGCGGCTCTTTTGCTGGTGTTGCTCGGTGTGCTGGCAGGCCTCGCACCCGCCGTCCGCGCGATGCGCATCAAACCCGTTGACGCAATGAGAGACGAGTAAGGACAATGAATAATGAATAATAGAAAGTAGGTATGAGGTGTATGAGCCAAACCCCGATTAGGGGTTCAATATCGGTAGGTGACAGGAGATAATAAGTGGGTGTAGTTTTGTCATTTAGTAGAAAATAATAAAACAATATATTATGAAAAGAGTTTTCAAATACATCATTTTCGCTTTGATAGCGATTGTCTTTTTAGGAACTTTCTTGTTCTTGTTTAAAAAGTCAAAACCAGAAAAAGTTGAGTATGAGAATGTTGAAGCAAAATATGCGGATATTGAGAAGACAACGCTTATCACAGGCAAAATCGGGCCGCGCGATGAGGTTGCCGTGAAGCCGCAAATCAACGGTATCATTGCGGAACTTTACAAGGAAGCCGGCCAGGAGGTCAAGGAGAATGACATCATCGCCAAACTCAAAGTCATTCCCGATATGGGACAGCTCAGTTCTGCGCAGAGCCGTCTGCGTCTGGCTGAAATCAATCTCAAGCAGGCTAAAACCAACTATGAGCGTGAAAAGGCGCTCTATGATAAGAAGCTGATTAGTGCCGATGAGTATGAAAATGTGCTGCAGGCCTACAATCAGGCCAAGGAGGAACGCAATGCGGCACAGGAATCTTTGGAGGTGGTCCGCGACGGCGTGTCATCTTCCAACTCCACCTCTTCCTCAACATTGGTGCGCTCCACCATCTCCGGCCTTATCCTTGATATTCCCGTGAAGGTGGGTAACTCCGTCATCCAAGCCAATGCCTTCAATGACGGGACAACGGTTGCGACAGTGGCCAATATGGACGACCTTGTTTTCACCGGCAAAGTGGATGAAACTTCCGTCGGCTTATTGACAGAAGGCATGCCCGTGACTATCACCATCGGGGCGCTGCAGGACTACAAGTTCGAGGCCACTCTGGAGTATGTCTCCCCGAAGGCGGTGGAGACCAATGGCGCCAACCAGTTTGAAATCCGTGCTGCGGTGAAGAGTCCCAAAGAACACGTCATCCGCTCGGGATACAGCGCCAATGCCCAAATCGTCCTGCAAAGTGCCAAACAGGTCCTGGTTGTTCCCGAAAGCACCATTGAGTACGAAGGCGAAGACACTTACGTCTATGTCCGCAAATCCGATGGACAATACGAGCGTCGTAAGGTCGTCACCGGTCTCAGCGACGGCTTGAATATCCAAATCAAATCCGGCTTGAAGAAGGGTGATGTCGTTCGAGGAAACAAGATAATGAATAATGAACAATGAATAATGAATAATGGGAGGTGAAATGAAAAAGAGTGATGTGTTAAGAGATAAATCAAAGGCATTTGCCTTGCGAATCATAAATTTATACAAGTATTTATGTAAACAAAAAAGTGAATATGTTTTATCAAAACAAGTGCTGCGAAGTGGAACCAGTATTGGTGCTAATATTTCAGAAGGTGGTTATGCGCAATCAAAAGCAGATTTTGTATCAAAATTTACTATTGCTTTGAAAGAAACTGCCGAAACAGAATATTGGTTGGAACTTCTACACGAATCAGAGTCTATTGATATTTCTTCTTTTCAAAGTATTTCCACCGATTGCAGCGAATTATTAAAACTACTCACTTCTTCAATAAAAACAGCAAAATCCAAATCCAAATGAAACTAAATTATTCATTATTCATTATTCATTGTTCATTTATAATGCTCTTGGGTGCCCAAACGCCTTCCGCTCCTTGGTCTCTCGACCAGTGCGTGCGTTACGCGGTGGAGCATAACCTGACGGTGCAGCAAGGCGCGTTGAACGTGCAGCAGCAGGAGAACAACCTCAGCACGGCGAAAAACAGTATGTGGCCGGCCGTCAGCGGCAGCGCATCGCAGAGCTTCTCCTTCGGGCGCGGTATCTCCGAGGACAACACGTATGTGAGCTCCAACACGGCCAACACGTCGTTCGGCATCGGCGGCAGCGTGGATCTGTTCACCGGACTGCGCGTCAAGAGTAACATCGAGATGGGCAAACTCAACCTGGCGGCGGCCACCGCCGACTTGGAGAAGGCCAAGTACGACATTCGTATCGCGGTGACGCAGGCCTACGTGCAGATACTGTATGCTATGGAGGTATGTGATGTGGCCCGGCAGCAGATAGCCGTCGATTCGGTGCAGGTGGTGCGCCTTATGGCATTGGAGGAAGTGGGCAAGGCCAGTGCCACCGAGGTTTCCGCACAGCGTTCCGCGCTGGCGCAGAGCAGGCTCACGGCCACGCAGGCCAACAACGACTTGCGCCTCGCCCTCCTCGACTTGTCGCAGCTGTTGGAGTTGCCCAGTCCGGAGGGATTCAGCATTGCGCGTCCCGAATACGACATAACGGACGATAGTGCGCTGCCTGCAGCGGATGAGGTCTATGCCGACGCGCTGCGCACGATGCCATCGGTGCAGGCCGAGCAGCTCCGCGTGGATTGCGCCAAGCAGAACATCACACTTGCCCAAAGCGGCTACTATCCAACATTGTCGCTCAGCGGCGGCATCGTCACGGATTACTATGCGTTGTTGGGGCTGACGGGCCGCGGGTTCGGCGAGCAACTCAAGAACAACTTCAGCCCGTACGTGGGGCTTTCGCTAAATGTGCCCATCTTCGACCGTTTGGTGACGCGCAACAACGTGCGCAGCGCCAAGTTGCAGCTCAGCGGCGAGCAGTTGCAGTTGGAGAACGTCAAGAAGGGCTTGTACAAGGAAATCCAGCAGGCCTACTATGGGGCGGTGGCGGCGCGCGACAAGTACGAGAGCAGCCAAGTAGCCGAGGAGAGCGCCCGCGAGGCTTTTGAAGTGGCGAGCGCCAAGTACGAAGTCGGCAAGGCCTCTATCACCGAGTTCAACGAAGCCAAGAGCAACTATATGCAGTCATCCGCCAACCTCGCCCGCGCCAAGTACGAGTTTATGTACCAGATGAAGGTGATAGAACTTTATAGAGGGGAGAGGAAGTAAGGTTTCTTACAATTTCATCAATTTGAAAGTGCCGGTAGTTCCATCTTGGAAGTGGACTTTTCCCATCAATGCGCCATTGGGCAAATCTTGAATGTTGATATTCAAAAGGAAATCATTGGAAGAGGCGATGTTTTTCAGTAATTGGCCGGAAATGTTGTAGAATTCCACGCTGCTGATTTGCAGGTTGCCGTTGGCGATATGCACGAAATCACTTGTGGGGTTGGGGAAAACCTCCACATTTTTCATCGTTTGCGTGGCAATGCCGACGTGTTGGGAATAGGCGGCGTAGAAGTCGGGAATGCCGTAGCCTAAGGAGTCATTGGGGTTTTGGTAGCAGGAACCGCTTTCACGGACGTACTGCATAATTTGGGTGGAGGAAGCTGCGGGTAATGCCTGCCACAAGCAGGCGCACAGTCCGGCGAGCACGGGGCTAGCCAAGCTGGTGCCGTTGGCGGTTCCCAACTGATCTCCCGGAAATACGCAAATAGTGTTGACACCTACGGAGGTGACGTCTGGTTTCACGCGGCCGTCGGCGGAAGGTCCTCTAGAGGAGAAAGGTGCGATATTACCGTAGATGTCTGCTGCACCAACAGCCAAAATATCTGTCGCATCAGCGGGGCATCCTATGCGATGCCATTCGTTGACACCTTCGTTGCCGGCACTCACGCAAACCACCACGCCTTTTTGCCCCAAAGTGGTGGCTGCTCGGGAGGCAATACTCGTAACGCCGTTCAAGTCATCGTATGTGTGCACGGTTTGCGGAAAATTAGCGAATTGGACATACCCCAATGAGGAATTGATGACATCGGCACCGATGCTGTCGGCAATAACGGCCGCCTGTGCCCAGAAATCCTCCTCAATAGGTTGCTCCTGGTTAGGCTCTTCCGAACGAATCAGGAAGTAGCTGGCGCGTGGTGCCGTGCCTACCAATGTGCTTTCCATATCGCCTGACATGGTGGAAGTTACAATGGTTCCGTGATAATGGCCGTCATAAACGTAGTTTCTCCACGGAATCAAATCGCGTGTTCCCAAAAGGCGGCCTTCGTCATAGAGGTTGCGGAAAAAGACACCCGTGTCCATCCCGTTCCATCCTCCGTCAATAACGGCGATGAGCATACTGTCACCACGGAAGCCCTCGTTGTGGAGCAGCTGGCCGTTGTGGATGGCAATTTGCGCAATGCCATAGCCATAATCATAGGGAACGATGCTGTCGCGGAAGTGGTTGGCCACGATAGGCTCATACCCAATTTCAGGAACGGCACTCGGTTTTGGACCGCGCGCGTTAAGGTCGTAGTTGGCGACTGCCAAAATGTCGGAGACAAACGGCAGCTCGGAAATCTGTTGGAGTTCGCTGCTGTCCGGACAATAAATCGTCACTGTGTTGAACCACTTGCAGCTGCACAGGATGTGGATGTCCGCACCGACAGCCTGAATTTGCTGGATGTATTGCGGATTAACAGGCAAATCCTGTTCCGTTATGGCAATGTTGAAACGAACGCGCTTGGCAATGGCTCGTTCGGAGAGATATTCCGACGGATTGTTGATGGAATAGGGTGAGTTGTTTTTGTCCGTAAGTGTGAGCCGATAGCAGGTCGGTGCTAGTTGTGCAAAGGCCGCGCTCGTTATCCAAAGGAGCATAAAGCTCAGCAGACTGCGTTTGATAATGGATTTCATAGGTGTTATTTTTTATAGATTTTCAATTTCGCATCGGCACGTATAAAGTCAGATTTCAAGTTATTCCACTTTTTCAGTTGGTTGACGGATATGTGATATTTTCGGGCAATAGAGGACAGTTTTTCTCCCTGCTTGATTTTATGGTAAAAATTTGGAATCGAGTGCATTATCCACTTCTAGGACTATTCCAACGTGCCCGATGTATCCTTTGTCACGTTTGTTCCTGTTTTGCGCATACGAATGCTGTACAAAAAGCGATAAAGCGAATACAATAAGAAGGAAGATCTGCAGTTTCATAAGGGCGGCAAATGTACAAAATTAATGTGTTTATCAGGTAATGAATGATTGCCCAATGATTGCAAAACACCGATTGATTTTTAATTCATACAAGTACGATTTTTATATACCAAGTTAATTTTACATGAAACTTGTTTTGACGCATCAAGCGAAAGCAAATCCACAACTTGTTAGATTTTGCTGAGCTACAAGGAGAATAAGAGCGAGGTGAACAACCCTGAAATCCCTCTTTGTTTTCCTCCGATTTTTTGTGTACTTTTGCGGCCTTTTTAATAATTTATGGGAGTAATAATAAGGCAGAGCATTAAAGGAACACTGGTAAACTACTTAGGCATTGCCATCGGGTTTGTCACCACGTTTTTCATCCTCACCAGTTATCTGACAACAGAGGAGGTTGGCCTTACCCGCGTGCTCATCGATGCCGCCGTGCTCTTCTCCAGTTTCGCGCAATTGGGCACCAGCTCGTCCATCGTCCGCTTCTTTCCCTATTTCAAAGATGAGGAAGGCAAAAACCACGGTTTCTTCTTCTGGACACTCATCGTACCCGTAGTTGGATTCCTGCTGTTTTTGTTAGTGTTTCTCATTTTCAAGAATCCCATTATCAACGTCTTCGCCGAGAAATCGCCCCTGTTTGTAAACTATTTCCGCTTTGTCATCCCTCTTTCGCTTTTTATGCTCTATCAGTCTGTGTTTGAAGCCAATTCAAACGTGCTGATGCGCATCGTGGTACCCAAACTGGTTCGTGAAGTGGGCATACGCGCGGGCCTGCTCCTTATCTATCTGCTATACGGCTTTCACGTCATTTCCTTGGACGGCCTGGTCGTCGGCTTCTGCATCACCTATCTGCTTGCCGTTCTTATAGATATGGCTTATCTTTTCTCCTTGCAGAAAATCTCCTTGAAACCGGATTTCAAATTTCTGACCAAACCTCTCATACGCAATATACTGTTATACACGCTTTTTCTGATATTGGCGGCCATTGCCGGCAACATCACGCCGTTGCTGAGCTCATTCTTCGTCAGCGCGAAAATGGGCTTGACCTATACGGGCGTTTTCGCCATTGCCAACTATATAGCCACCGTTGTTGAAATTCCCAACCGCTCGCTGAATGCGATTGCTAACCCGCAACTATCTGAGGCAGTGAAAAATGAAAACTGGACACAGGCAGAATCGCTCTGCAAAAAAGTCTCACTGCATCTGCTACTTTCCAGCACGTTCATCTTCTTTTTCATTTGGATAAACGTGGATTTGCTGTTTATGATTTTACGCAACGGCGCCGATTACACCACCGGCAAAAGCGTCATCCTCATTCTCGGCTTCGCCCGCCTGTCCAATTCCACATTCAGCATCGGAGGCAGCGCGTTAAGTTTTTCCAAATACTACTATTTGTCATTGGTCTTCACCTTGCTGTTAACCATCTCCGCTATTGTGCTGAACGTTCTATTAATACCGACTATGGGAATGAACGGCTCGGCATTGGCAAACTTCGGTTCCTATTTTGTCTATTATCTATTCCTATTGGCTTTGGTGAAATGGAAATTGAACATTTCTGTTTTTTCCAAAGAACAATTGAAGGTTATAGTCGTTGTTTTAGCCTTATTCGCCATCAATCAAGTATGGGTAAGCACTATCACGCCTTTATGTATGCTTCTGCCGATAAAAACGGTTTTCGCCGCTGTTGTTGAAGCCGTCATTCGCAATATCGTCCTATTACTCATCGGAGTCAGTGCGACTTATTATTGGAAAATCTCCCCTGAAGTCAACAATCTTATCTTAAAGGCCTTGAAAAAAGCCAAATTCCCTGTCAACTCATAATTCTATTTCCACAACTTATAACTCAAAAAAACTTTCTATTTTTGCGCCGCTGTAAAATTCACCACTTATGAAAAAATTTTGGATACCTATTTTAATAATTGCGTTTTTGTTCCCTTTGTTTTCCCAGGCACAATCCGACATCAGAACTGATTATAGCAGTAAAAACTATGTGGATACTGGGGCCACTATGCTTTGGGTGGGTGTCAGTATGGACGGCCAGCTCCCATTTGGCACTTTGAAGAGCACTTTCAAGCCCAATCTGGCGGTGGGTGCCAATTTTACAGCAAAAACGAAAAACAACTGGACTTTTGACCTGACGGGCACCTATATGTTCGGTGCCAACCTGCAAGACAGGACAGCCTCTTTCTTAGGCGATATGGTCAGAGTCGTTGGCGGCAGGCCTCTGGTTATTGACGGAAACGGTATGGAAGCCACCCTTTATTTCGAAGGCCGCTACTGGAGCCTCGGTCCTAGCATCGGCAAGGTCATACCCGTAAACAAATGGCGCAACTCCGGCATCTGGCTGCGATTCGGTGCCAGCTACTTCGGACACAAAATCAGAATCAACGACTACGATTACCAGGTTCCCCAACTGGATGGCGACTACCTGAAGCTCTATGACCACCGCTCCAGCGGCTTCGCGTTGAACCAATTCATCGGATACCTATTTATCCAAAAAAACAGAATCCTGAACTTTTACGGCGGTATCGAAGTATTTGAAATTTGGACCAAACCTAATCGGAACTTTGTTTTCCCTGAAGGCCATACTGCCAATATGAAAAGCAAATTCAGCTGTCTTCTCGGCCTCAAAATAGGTTGGAACATTCCTCTGTATGAAAAGAAAACCGTGACCACTTTCTATTATCGATAAACAATGCGCATACTCTACTCCATCGGCATTATCTTTTTCCGCATAGGTATTTTTATAGCTTCATTTTTTAATGAAAAGGCCAAATTGTGGCAATGCGGCAGGAAGGACATTTTCCAAAAACTTGCCGCTGCCATTGATCCCGAAGACCATCCCGTCTGGATACATAGCGCGTCTTTAGGCGAATACGAACAGGCCAAACCCATCATCCAACGCATCAAGGAACAATCTCCCAACACCAAAGTATTGGCCACTTTCTTCTCACCGTCCGGCTACGAAATCCGCAAAAACGACCCTCTTTCAGACTATATTTTCTACCTGCCTATCGACTCTATGCGCAATGCCCGGCACTTTATGGACATTGTGCAGCCACAAATGGCCATCTTTGTCAAATATGAGTACTGGTTCAACTACATTTGCGAATTAAACAAACGGAAAGTGCCGTTTTACTATGTCTGCGCCATTTTCCGCCCGACACAGTATTTTTTCAAACCTGTTGGAAAATGGTTTGCCGCCCAACTGCGTCAGGCATCCGAATTCTTCGTTCAAAACGAAGAGTCTGCCCAACTGCTCAAAAGCATCGACGTGCAAAATGTTGAAATCTGCGGTGACACGCGCTTTGACAGGGTTTACAACATAGCCTCCCAGCCTTACACTTTGGATTTCGTCGAACTGTTCAAGCAAGACCGCAAACTCCTTGTGGCCGGCAGCACCTGGCAACCCGACGAGCAACTTTTGTCCCAACTGTTTGCCCAACTACAAGGCTACAAGATGATTGTGGCCCCGCACGAAATCAATAGAATCTCGGAAGTGCTGAATACATTCGCCAGCTTCAAAGTCATCCGTTACACGGAAATGCAGGACAAGGACCTTGCCGATTACGACATCCTTATCCTGGACACCATCGGCGTGCTGAGCAAAGTTTACAAATACAGTACGATATCGTATATCGGGGGTGCCTTTAAAACCGGGCTGCACAACATTTTGGAAGCCGGCGTTTTCGGCGTTCCTCTGTTTTACGGACCACATTACAGCAAATTCAACGAGGCTGTGATGCTTGTGCAACGTAAGGGCGCCTTCTCCATCACATCGGCTGCGCAAATGTTAGAAATTGTGCGCCTTTTCAACGAACAACCGGACTACTACGAAAAGACCTGCGACATCTGCCGAAAATACGTGGAAGAAAATATCGGCGCCGTTGACAAGATTATCCGCAAAATTAATATCAACTAATATTCATCATAAGCAACGCTGCTATTAAAACAATTAAGTTATGAAAAACATTCCTAAAACACTCATCGGCATTGTAGTTATTGTAGTGATTCTGCTTGCCATCTTTGTCAAACCTTACAACAATATGGTCAAAAAGGACGAAACCTGCAGCAAGGCCTGGGCCAATGTGGAAAATGCCTATCAACGCCGTTTGGACCTTATCCCCAACTTGGTGAAAACAGTTCAAGGTGCTGCCGACTATGAGCGCGGAACATTGGAATCCGTAATAAACGCCCGTTCAAAAGCCACTTCCGTACAAGTAGATGCCAACAATCTGACGGAAGAAGCCATTGCCAAATTCCAAGCCGCTCAAGATGAATTGAGCTCCGCTTTGAGCAAAATGCTGGTCACGGTGGAACGCTATCCCGAGTTGAAAGCCAATCAAAACTTCTTGGAATTGCAAGCTCAGTTGGAAGGCACGGAAAACCGTATTGCCGTAGAACGCAACAATTTCAACGAAACCGTAGGCGATTACAACACCTACATCCGCAGATTCCCGAACAACATCATTTCCGGTCTGTTCAACTTTGACAAGAAAGGTTACTTCAAAGCAACTGCCGGTGCGGAAAATGCTCCTGATGTCAATTTCAACTTCGACTAATAAATTCCAATGAAAAAGCTTGCGTTCTATTTGCTGTTTATGAGCATCCTATCCATTGGATTTGCGAAAGACAAATCTGATGCGATACCTGCTGTGCCTGACCCGCCACGGTTAGTCAACGACTTTGCCGGTGTGCTGAGTTACGCAGACATAACAACAATGGAACGTCGTTTGGTAGATTTCAACGATAGTACTTCCAACGTGATTTGCGTAGTTACCGTCAACGATTTGGGAGACTATTCGGCGGCGCAGTTCGCCTACGAAATCGGCGACCGTTGGGGAGTCCGTTCCAAGAACAAACGCAACGGCGTGGTCATCCTCATCAAGCCCAGCACGGGCAAAGGGGACGGTGACGTCTATATCTCCGTGGGATACGATTTGGAAGGAGCCATTCCCGACGCCATAGCCAAGCGCATCATCGAACAGAAGATGATACCAGAGCTGAGCGAAGGCCGTTACCAAGCTGCCCTTGATTCGGCATTGGCCTACATCCTGCCTTTAGCCTCTGGCGAAATCTCCGCCAGCGACCTGGAAGAAGAAGATTCTCCCCTGTTCATCCTAATCAGCATATTATGCATCGTCGTCCCCATTTTGATTCTCATACATATCTCCAAAAAAAGTGGAGGTAACGGAAACTATACGGGCGGCAACGGCGGCCAAAGCGGACGCACCATCTTTATGGGGCCATCACCTTTCGGCGGATATGGCGGTTATGGAGGTTTCGGCGGATTTGACGGTTCCAGCGGCGGAGGCTTCGGTGGATTTGGAGGCTTCGGCGGCGGAGGCGGATTCGGCGGTGGAGGTGCGGGAGGACGTTTTTAATCAAATACCGTAAACGGCGCAATGTAATGGTGCAATGTAGAGACGGTGCACTGCACCGTCTCTACGATGACAAACGGTATAAAATAACAATACAAAATAACGATGCATTTCAGAGACGGTGCACTGCACCGTCTCTACGCAGTTTCAAAAATTATCGTACGTTTATAATTCAAATACGGCTTATGACAACAAACAACAACAGAGGTTTCACATCCAACATCGGTGCGATTTTGGCAGCTGCCGGCGGTGCCGTGGGATTGGGCAACATTTGGCGTTTCCCCTATATGCTTGGCAATAACGGCGGCGGTGCTTTTCTGCTAATCTATGTCTTTTTCGTCCTGCTCATCGGAATACCCTTGATGATGACCGAATTCATCATCGGCCGACGCGCCCAACAAAATGCAGTCGGCTCCTACAGAATACTCTCAGGCAAAAAAGGATGGATGATAATCGGCATTTTCGGTGTCATTGGAGCCTTCCTCATATATGCCTTCTACAGCGTGGTGGCCGGATGGACTTTGAACTACCTGGTATTGGCCTGCGGAAACAACCTCGCAGGGAAAACGCCGGAAGCCCTGACACAGCTGTTCACGGATTTCACGCAAGATTCTTTTTGGCCCCTGCTATATCAATTTCTTTTCCTGTCTCTAACAGGCGGCGTTATTATTTTCGGTGTGCAAAAAGGCATCGAAAAAGTGTCCAAAGTGCTTATGCCCGCATTGTTCCTTCTGCTGATATTGATGAGCGTGCGTTCCCTGACATTAGGCGACGGCGTAAGCGAGGGACTTTCCTTCCTCTTCAAACCCGACTTCAGCAAGATTGACGGCTCCTGCCTGTTGTCCGCACTCGGTCAGTCCTTCTTCTCCCTCAGCATCGGTATGGGTGCGATGGTGACTTACGGATCCTACATCCGCAAACAGGACAAGCTCTTCAGTAGCAGTTTGTGGATTGCCGGCTGTGACTCATTAGTCGCCATACTGGCGGGAATCGTTATTTTCCCTGCCGTATTTGCCTTCGGGATGAGCCCTTCCAGCGGACCGAAACTCGTATATGTGGTGCTGCCTAATGTGTTTAACAATATGCCCGGCGGAACTGTGTTCGCCATAATTTTCTTCCTACTGCTCAGTATTGCCGCCCTTACCTCCACTATCTCCCTTTTAGAAATCATCGTGGCAGTTGCAGTCGAAGAATTCCATTGGAAACGCATCAACGCCTCCATCATCGCCTCCCTCTGTGTCTTCAATTTGGGAGCCTTGTGTACCCTTTCCTTCGGCCCAATGAGTGACGTCCACATTTTCGGCTACACCATTTTCGACCTCTTCGATAAAGTCACCGCTTCCTATATTATGCCCATTGGCGCGTTGGCTATGACCATCTTCCTCGGCTGGTTCTTCCCCAAAACAGAAGTCCGCGACGAATTATCCAATGGCGGAACACTCAAAGTCAAAGCTTTTGAATTATACTATTTCATTTTGCGATATGTCGCACCCTTAGCTCTTATCGTCATAATGATTTCCAGCATTGCCAGCTAAGAAATTCATAATGCCGACTATGTCGTTTTTTATTATTTTTGCCACCTCAAAACCAAATCGAATATGCAAAAATTATCTGCTTTAATTTGCTGTGTGTTAATGTTTTCCTTTGTTTCTGCACAAGACACCGTCAAAACATATTGGAAGAATAACAAGCTGATGTCCGCCGGTGTGGAAAAAGCCGGTGTGGAAGAAGGCCATTGGATTTACTACCACTACAACGGCACCAAATGGACGGAAGGCGATTATCGTAACGGCCAAAAAGTCGGCGTATGGAAATCCTGGTACGATGATGGGACTCTCAATCAAGAATATAACGCTGAAAACGGCCCGTTCAAAAGTTGGTACATTTCCGGAAAACTGGAATTTGAAGGCCAATTTGTAAACGGGAAGAGAGAAGGCAAATGGATATTCTATCATCCGAACGGAAAGTTGTTCAAGGAAGTCACCTATCTGCAAGACAGTGTAAATGGTCCAGTCACAGAATATTACGACACGGGCGAAAAATATTTTGAAGGAACCTACAAGATGGGGGAACTCGAAGGTTACGCCTGCTGGTGGCAGCAAAACGGCAAGAAAGATATGGAGGGGAATACCGTACACGGACTGCAACAAGGCATTTGGAGTTTTTATAACGAAAACGGCGAAGTGGGCAGTACCGGCAATTTCGAAATGGGCCTCCAGGATGGAGAATGGGTCTATTTCTATGACAATGGCGCTGTCTGGAAAAAAGGCAACTACGTTGACGGCAAACGCGAAGGCCTATGGAAAGCCTTTTATGAAGATGGCAAACTCCAACGCCAGGGTGCATTTATCAAAGACCTGGAAAACGGCGAGTGGGTCTCCTACTATCAAAACGGCAAAGTACAGGATAGAGGCACTTTCAAAGATGCCGAGATGCACGGACTTTGGACCGGCTGGTATGAAAACGGCTGGCAGAAATACGCCATCAACTATAAGAACGGCAAATTAAACGGTTCCTACTGCTATTATTGGGAAGAAACCGGCAAAATGTCCCGCAAAGGCAACTACAAAGAAAACCTCAGAACCGGCCATTGGGAAGAATACGCTCAAAACGGAAAAATCCTCAATGCCGGAAAATACGCAAATGATAAAAAGGAGGGCAAGTGGGCATTTTACAACGTTCACGAAAAGAAAATCAGAGAACAGAACTTCGTCAATGACGTTCCGGAAGGAAAATTCATGGAGTATTACGACAATGGCACCAAACATTTCCAAGGTAGCTTCAAAGGTCGTCTGCGTGACGGCAAATGGTCTTGCTGGAAACCGGACGGCACCCTTTATTACAGCGTATTATTTCAAAGAGGCCATAAAGTCAAAGAGCTCTACGTTGCAGATCCTTCCAACGGCAGACCATTCTAAAATGCAGAAAAAGCACACAAATCTGTCAAATTTCATTCATAATTTGACAAAAAGCTATCCTACAATGACAATCCGAACCTTCCATTTTAATCCGATAATGGTCAACACGATGGTTTTGCACGATGAAAGTGGTGAAGCCGTTATCGTTGATCCGGGCAATTGCGCGTCCTACGAAGACACCCAATTGCAAGAATATATCCGTCAACATCAACTGACGGTAAAATACATTGTCAATACGCATCCGCACATCGACCACATAGCCGGGAATGCGTGGTGTGTTCAGACATACGGGGTCCCGCTTTGCAGTCATAATGCCGGAATGGCCATTTATGACAAAGCCTTTGCCTACGCGGCCGCTTTTGGAATGCACATTGACACACTGCCATATCCCACCCGATTCCTGAAGGAAGGAGACGAGCTGCATTTCGGACAACAATGTCTGCAAGTGTTTTACACGCCCGGCCACTGCGACGGCAGCATTTCGCTTTACGATGCCAACAACAAGTACGTGATCTGCGGAGACCTGATTTTTGAAGGCAGCGTCGGCCGTGCCGACCTTCCCACTGGAAATGCCTCTCTGCTGATTGATATGATTAACCAAAAGATTATGACATTGGACGACGACGTGACCATCTACCCCGGACACGGCGATTTGACCACTGTCGGCAACGAAAGAAAATCCAACCCTTATCTATAAAAAACTGAAATGGAAAAAGACTCACCCAACGCAATCCCCACCCTGTCCCTAAAAACACTCAACCAACTTGCGGACAGCTATTACGATATACTTACCAATATAGGAGAAGATCCTAACCGGGAAGGATTATTGAAAACGCCGATGCGCGCCGCCAAATCATTGGACTTCCTTACGCACGGCTATCGCCAAGACCCCAAGAAAATTTTGGAAAGCGCCCTTTTCCACGAAGACTACAAACAGATTGTAGTTGTCAAAGACATTGAGATTTATTCATTGTGCGAGCACCACCTCCTCCCATTTTTTGGGAAAGCCCACATAGGCTACATTCCCAATGGAACAATTGTCGGATTGAGTAAAATCCCCCGCGTAGTGGAATGTTATGCCCGCCGATTGCAACTGCAAGAACGTCTGACCACGCAAATCAAAGACTGCATTCAGGAAGTCTTAAATCCACTAGGCGTTGCCGTCGTCATCGAGGCACAACACCTCTGTATGTCTATGCGCGGCATTCAGAAACAGAATTCTGTGACAACAACCTCTGAATTTACGGGTGCCTTTTTGAAAAACGAGAATACCCGTCAGGAATTTATGCACCTCATCGGCGCAGAATTGCACTAGTTCCCTCTCTTTCTTCTTCGCACCAATCTGACTTTTCTCCGCGATCTGCTACGAGGTTTCGGCATACGAAATCTATTGGCACTATAACACATCGCATCTTCACTCACATACGATACCACATCTTCATCATCAGCACTTTCGTATGGAGATTTGAGAATGCAAACCATCGGTTTCCCCACCCAGTCGGAAGGGAGACAAAGTACCACAGTGTCTTTTTTCGGAGTTAGAATCATCTTTTTCATCGTATATCATTTATATTGTTATTGCACAAAACCAATTGCAACTTTTCGAAAATTGAAAGTATTTTCATCTTTTTGTCATTTTTCGGCTCAAAATCAGCACTATTTGACATTATGTTGCATAGCATTTTTAACACTTTTGTAATCAATATGTTATTATGCAAATATAACAATAAAGTTAAACGAAAGGTAAAAATAATAAAAAATATTTTTTTATATAAATCACTTATATTCAGACAAATATAAAAAAAATAAAAAAAGTAGGATTTAAGTGGAACACCGAATAAAAAAAAGTGTATTTTTGCGGCCTCGTTAAGAGAAGGATGTCCCAGTAGCTCAGCAGGTAGAGCACATCCCTTTTAAGGATGGGGTCCTGGGTTCGAATCCCAGCTGAGACACCAAGCGAACTCCAACCTATACGGTTGGGGTTCTTTTTTTGTGCCTATCGGGATAATGTACCCAAAGAAGAGAGGGGATGCTAAGGTGAAAAAGAAGTACATTTACTGTGCAAACAAAAAAATCCTATTTCCATACCCGTTTCACGAATCGAGAATTGAATAATTGACAATTGATAATAACCGCTCTCTCATATTGCACAACCATCACAGTTAAAGAAAAATATTTTGTGCAACTTTTAATTATTAACAAGATAGGGTGCCTCATTCGGCAGTAGAATAATAAGGACAGAACAAAAAGTTTTTTTTGTGTACTTTTGCCGCTCTTTAAATCTTTTACCTATAGCAATGAAAAGAAAATTCATCTTGTTGGCAGTCAGTGTTTTTCTTCTGCTTTTTACATCTTGCTCTAGAAAAATCATTGGGGTTACGCCGCATCGTCGCGACAGACATTGTGGTTGTGAAAATATCTCCCAACCGAAATGCGACACACTCTGTTTCACACAACTAATCACTGAAAATTTTTAAAAATGAAACGTCTTCTCTTTTTTGTTTTAGCCTGCATTTTGCTGGTTTCCTGTAACAACAAACAAAATCAATTTGTAATAGAAGGTGATTTGACGAATGCCAAAGATGGTTTGGTGCGTCTTGCACTGGTGGATGCGGATGATATGGTGATGTTGGATTCCGTGAAATTGAAAGACGGACACTTCGAATTTGTCGTCAAGGCGGAAACCGATATGGAAAAAAACAGGTTGGCATCGCCTATGCTCTATCAGATTATCTTATCCTACGATAACACAATGACCACTCTCGCACAGGGTGGCGACCATATCACTATTCAGGCGGATGCCAAGGATATGATAACTACCTACCACGTGCAAGGTAGTGAGGAGGCTGTTTTAATGGGACAGCTGGATAGCGCGCTGACCTCATTCGTCAAACCGGCGGAAGAGATGTATGAAGTCTATATGAATAATGTGGAAAACGATTCCGTGCGTGAAGGAATCGAACAAAAATATTTGGAAATGTTGAAAAACCACAAGGCCTATCTGACCAATTTCATTAAACAGCATCCTAACAATATGGCTTCCTATATTGCTTTCTATCAAAACTATAATAGAAGGAGTTTTTTTACTGAAGATGAAGATTACGATATCTTGAGGACATTGACGATGTCTCTGAAGGAAAAATATCCGAACAACCCTTATATTAAAAATATGGTCCAACGTATTGAAGTGTTGGATGTTATGAAACAAAAACAATAGGAAATATTATGATACTTATCAATATTGGAGACGAACTCCTGATCGGCCAGGTGGTGAACACCAATGCCGCTTTCATCGGTCAGCAGATGGCTGCTGCCGGATTTTCATTAACAGATGTTATTACCATTGGCGATGATGGTGCCAATATCCGCCAGACGTTGGAAAATGCCTTTCAAAAAACGGATGTGGTGATTATGACGGGCGGCCTCGGACCCACGCGCGACGACATCACTAAGAGGGTGATTTGCGAAATGTTCCAACGCGAACTGGTGATGGACGATAAAGTGCTGCAGCACGTTACCGATATATTTGCCGCTCGTGGAATGGAATTGACGGAGACGAACCGTCAGCAGGCTGCCGTTCCAGAGGGCTGCACCGTGTTGTTCAACACATTGGGCACGGCTCCTGGTTTGTGGTTGGACAAAGAGGGAAAGGTACTTATCGTGCTTCCCGGCGTTCCCTTTGAGATGGAAAAACTGATTAAGGATGAGGTACTGCCGCGCCTGCAGGAACGCGACAGCCAACATCACGCCATTTTGTATAAGGTGCTGCAATGTACCAATATCACGGAAAGCGGTTTGTCGGATTTGCTGACCGATTATGAAAGCCAGCTGCCGGCCGAGTTGAAGCTGGCCTATTTGCCTAAACCGGGTATTATCCGTTTGCGCCTCACCGGACAAAGCGATGACCGCGAAGCGCTCAATGCCGTCTTGAACGAGCAATTTGAGAAGTTGAAGGAAATTGCCGGAGAATATGCTTTTGCGGATGAAGATATTGAAATGCAGGAAGTTGTAGGACGACTTCTGGCCAAAAGCGGTCGTCAGTTGGCCACGGCCGAGAGTTGTACGGGAGGCCGAATCGCCAATTTGATAACTTCTGTCCCCGGAAGTTCGAAGTATTTCCAAGGTTCAATGGTCTCTTATAGCAACGAAGTCAAACGCGACTTGCTCAACGTGCGCGAGGACAACCTCAAGCGCCGTGGCGCGGTGAGCGAGGAGGTCGTCAGCGATATGGCTCTCAATACAATGGGGCTTTTCGATGTGGATTATGCTATTGCCACATCCGGTATTGCCGGCCCTGACGGCGGTACGGCCGAAAAGCCGGTGGGTACGGTATGGATTGCCGTCGCCACACCTGTCCGCTTGGTCACTAAGGAATTCCATTTCGGCAAACGCACCGGCCGCGCCCAAATTGTGGAACGTGCCGCATATGCCGCCCTCAATATGCTCCGCATTGAAATTGAAAAGGATCTTCTGTAGAGACGGTGCACCGCACCGTCTCACGTGGATAACCGGTGTGTTATAATGTCAGAGACGGTGCACCGCACCGTCTCTACGAGATGATGAAAATATAAATTATGACATCCTATATCGTCCGTTTCAAACAGTACCTGATCTTTGAAAAGGGGCTCCAGCCCAAGAGCGTGGAGGCCTATATGCACGATATACTGTTGTTGGATGATTTTATGCAGAATAAACCTGTGGAGACAGCAACGGTTGAGGACTTGCGGGCTTTCTTGAAACATCTGTATGATACGGGGATGTCGTCGCGTTCGCAGGCGCGAATCATTTCCGGGATAAAGGCTTTTTATAACTTTCTGCTTTATGATGGCACGTTGGCGGAAGACCCTACCGAACTGATAGATGCTCCCAAGATTGGTCTGCATTTGCCGGATTTTCTATCCATAGCTGAAATAGAGTCGATAATAAACGGCATAGATTTGAGTACGCCGGAGGGCCATCGTAATCGGGCGATGGTGGAAGTGTTGTACGGTTGCGGTTTGCGTGTGAGCGAATTGGTGACGTTACGTCTCTCTAATCTTTTTTTCGAAGAGGGCTTCCTCAAGGTTGTGGGTAAGGGGAACAAGGAGCGTTTTGTGCCGATTGGCGAGGTGGCGCTGAAGATGGTCAGGTTGTATGTCGAGGGCGCACGCGCTTCGTTGAAAATCAAGAAGGGTGAAGAGGATTATGTCTTTCTCAATCGCCGGGGAAGCCACCTGACGCGCGAGATGGTCTTTGTGTTGGTGAAAAAATGGGTAAAGGAGGCCGGCATAGAAAAGAGCGTGAGTCCGCACACTTTCCGCCACTCTTTTGCCACACATCTGGTAGAAGGCGGTGCCGATTTACGTGCGGTACAGCAGATGCTCGGCCACGAAAGCATCACCACAACGGAAATCTACACGCACCTTGACAAAGACTACATCCGAAGCAATATCGCTCAATTCCATCCGAGATATTCTTTGCCCAAGCGATAAGACGCCGCCTATTTCAAAGAACCAAAGCGGGAAATACAGTCGTCTGGGCACGGCTTATCCAAAAGTGCAATTTTGCAACTCATTTAGTAACAAGGGCAGTTCTAAATAAAACTCTTTGATAATCAAATAGATATTTGTATATTTGCCGCGAATTTGAAGAGAAAAATGGATACATACAAAAGGGCATACAGAAAGCTTGGCAACCAAGGTTTATTTGATTCAGAAGAAAGAACTTCAATGTTGAACGCATTGGGAAATCCGCTGGAAC
>JAZRYT010000158.1:0-13849 GCA_045600905.1 Bacteroidales bacterium | reverse complement strand
TCAATGAGATAGCGGAAATGCTCGAAATAGAACCTGAAAATCTGCTGGAAAAGTATATAGCTGAACCTGAAAGATTTACAAAAATAGTGAATTTGAAACCCCTACAAAATGCAGGGTGAAATCAACTTGCGAAACTTAAATAAATTACTTAGGAAATGAAAACGACGAAAATAGAATGGACAGATAAGACGTGGAATCCCATAACGGGATGCACCAAGATTTCACCGGGTTGCGTCCATTGCTATGCCGAGACGATGACGCGACGGCTGATGGCTATGCGGCAAGCAAAATATGCGAATGGGTTTGAAGTGACATTGCACGAAGAATGCCTTGATGAGCCGTTGGCTTGGAAGCAGCCGCACACTATTTTTGTGTGTTCGATGAGCGATTTGTTCCATAAGGATGTACCTTTTGAGTTTGTTGACAAGGTGATGGATGTTATTCGCCGTACGCCGCAGCATCGTTACCAGTTGCTGACAAAACGCGCTGAGCGAATGGCCGAATATTTTTCAGTGCGCGAGGTTCCTCAAAATGCTTGGCTGGGAGTTACGGTTGAAGCTCAATCATCAAAGAGCCGCATTGATTGTCTGCGCGGACTTAACGCGCCCATACGGCTCTTGTCGTGCGAGCCGCTGATTGAGGTCTTGGGCGATTGGGATCTGGAAAACATCGACTGGGTGATTGTGGGTGGCGAAAGCGGTCCGCAGGCCCGTCCGATGAAAGAAGAATGGGTGCTTTCCATCCAAAAGCAAACCGAAAGACAAGGTTCTGCCTTCTTTTTCAAGCAGTGGGGTACGTGGGGCAGTGATGGCATAAAACGCAACAAACATCAAAACGGAAAACTAATCAATGGCAAAGTCTTTCAGGCAATGCCGATGGAAATAGGATGAACTATGGCAAAGAAAAAATATACATTCATAGATTTGTTCGCTGGATGCGGTGGGTATAAAAAACATTAGCAATTAACTATTGAACGCAGTTATGGCACGCAACCTTTGGACGAGAGAAGAGCTGATAATGACGCTGGCACTTTACTTCCAGCTGCCGTTTGGACGGTTGAACCACGGCACGCCCGAAGTGAAGCAGTTGGCGGCGATATTGGGGCGTACCGACAACTCGGTAGCGTTGCGGCTGGTGAATTTTGCCGCCTGCGACCCTTATATTTTAGCTACTGGTCGACATGGAATGTCAGGTGGTGAACGAATTTGCCAACCCATTTGGGATGAGTTTGCAAACAATCGTGAACAACTTTTTATTGAAGCCGAACGCATTAAAGCCCAAATGTTGAAACAGCCCATTGAGCAAACTTTGCACATTCCCGCCGCCGACCTTGTAGGCACAACGCGTGAAGCGGTGGTGAAGCAGCGCGTAAACCAGAATGTTTTCCGCTCAATGATTTTAGCCAATTACAACTCCACTTGTGCCATTACAGGTATTGCGGTTCCTGAATTGTTGGTGGCAAGCCACATTGTGCCGTGGGCCGAAAACGAGCAAGAACGACTGAATCCCGAAAATGGAATTTGCCTTTCGGCTTTGTACGATAAGGCCTTTGACCAGGGATTGATTTCCATTGATTCGGATTACAGCATTCTGTTGTCTCATAGACTGAAAGAGTATGCGAAATGCGACTTCTATGACAAGCATTTCGCATCTATAGAAAATAAAAAAATCTCCCTGCCCGAAGAACACCTGCCGAATAAGCAGTTCTTGGAATGGCATAGGGAAATGGTGTTTGAAAAGTAAAGTAACGTCTTATGGATTTTGAATTACTTGTAGATGAGTTGAAAAACCTTAATTTGCAAATAGGCTCATACGCTTATTATATTTTCGGTTTAAAATATGCTCAGGAATTAAATGACATCAACATTGCTCAACTTGTTAAATCAGCGGGGCTAACAGAAAGCATGTCTAAAGAAATTGGCAAAGCTAAAAAGGTTGCCGAATTTATTCAATCAGGGAAATATGGAATCGTTTATGGGAGTTCGTCAAAAAACAATGTGCAGCTCATTAAGAATAAGAAAGAAGATGATGTTCAGTACTCAAAAGAACAACTTGTCCAATTTTTAGCTGATTTATATGATGATTCTAATGTGGAAAAATCAGCAGCTGGTGGGATTTTTGTTTTCAAATATGGCAAGTATGTTGTAGATAAATACACTCCAACTGAATTAATGAGAGAAGCTCATTTGTTAAATTCTAATGTCAAGGAACGTTATGCAGCAGAACTCAATGGAGCATTTTTAATGTATCGCTATCTTCTAAATGATACAACTGAACCAAATGTGTCTTTCGACTACGATATATGCCAATTATTTGCCGCTTATCTCAAAAACGAAGAAAAATCTGAAGCTACAGTTGACAGATATGTGAAGCAAGTTCTCAGCAATAGTGAAGTCCGGAATATTGTACAAGCTATTGCAGGCACCACAGTGTTGTTTGATGTGATGGATGTGGCTAAATTGCTTCAAATCCGTCAAACAGTTGCGGCACAAGATTTTGACAAAAAAGGCGGCAATATGTATTCTGCTGGGATTAATGCATTCATACATTTTATCAGCAATTATCGTCTCTTTTTGAAGCATTTAGCAAAAGGAAATAAGGATACAATAGAACAAAATACAAATCCATCTAAATTCTCTCTCCAAACCATCTTCTACGGTGCGCCCGGCACGGGAAAATCGCACAAGGTGAAAGAGGTGACTGAGACTTTGCCGAAGAGCGATGTCTTTCGCACTACGTTTCATCCAGATTCTGATTATTCAACCTTTGTGGGTTGCTACAAGCCCAAGATGGTGAAAGCGCCAATCCGAGATAGCAGCGGACACGAAATTACTTCAGCATGCGAAGATGAGAAGAAGCGCATTGCCTACGAATATGAGCCTCAGGCTTTTCTTAAGGCATATGTCCGTGCTTACGAAACCGCAAATCCCGTATATTTGGTTATTGAAGAAATCAACCGTGGTAACTGCGCCCAAATCTTCGGCGATATGTTCCAGTTGTTGGACAGAAACGAGAACGGAGAATCAGATTATGCCATCAAACCCGAAACCGCTATTCAGGAATTTCTCAACGAAAAACTGGAAAAATGTGATATTGCAGATGAAGCTGTTAAATCAGGGGAAGAAATGCGCCTGCCTTCCAACCTCCACATCTGGGCAACAATGAACACATCGGATCAATCCCTGTTCCCGATAGTTTCTGCTTTCAAGCGGAGATGGGATTGGAAATATGTGCCGATTGATACTCAAAAAGAAGATTGGAGCATTGCTGTGAATGGCCAAGACTACTCCTGGTCTTCGTTCCTTAATAAGATTAACTTTGAAATACAAGATACTACTTCATCAGAAGACAAACAGCTGGGTTTCTATTTCTGCAAGGCAGAAAATAGCATCATCAGTGCTGAGAAATTTGTGAGCAAAGTGCTGTTCTATATCTACAATGATGTGTTCAAGGATTATGGTTTTGAACGGGAGATGTTTAAGGATGAAGAAGGGAAAGTTATCTCTTTCAGGTCTTATTATTATGCTGATGGCTCTATCAACGGGAACAAGGTTGCGAAAATTTTGGACAATCTGAAGGTGGAAGGCCAATCGAGTAGTATTATTGCTGAACGTGGCTGATGGATATGGCTATTAAAATGAAGAAAGTTAAAGAGGAATTTGACATATAATCCATGCGCCTCATCATAGAAGATAATCATTCACAAATAATATCATACAAATATGACCCAAGAAGAACTTGACATATTGCTTCATTCCGATGAAAGTTATCGGATAGAACGCACCGTATCTACTGCGAATATGGATAAGTTTCAGGAAGCCATTTGTGCTTTAGCCAACGATTTGCCCGGTTCTCGAAAGAAAGGTTATCTGCTCATCGGTGTTCACGATGATGGAAGACCTTGTGGTCTTGAGGTAAATGATGATTTGATGAAGAAAGTCAGCGGCATTCGCTCCGATGGCAATATCTTACCTTTGCCGGTTATGAACACCGAAAAAGTCAGCACTAAAGATGGAGATGTGTTAGTTGTGGAGGTAACCCCATCCTTTGCCACTCCTATCCGCTATCGTGGCCGTACTTTTGTCCGAATAGGTCCGCGTAGGGACAATGCCAGTGCTGAAGAAGAACGCATATTGTCAGAACGCTGTGCCGCGAGTCTTCCTACCTTCGACACACATCCTTGCAAGGACGCCCGTATAGAAGACATTGATATCAATGCTATTATCAATGAATATCTTCCGAACGCCATTGATGCCGATGTGCTGGCAAAAGACACCAGACCTATCAAGGAACAATTGGCATCTCTGCATTTGTTCAACATACAATGGGACTGCCCTACATACGCAGCTCTCGTGATGTTTGGCCGAAATCCGAAATACTATATGCCCGGTGATTTTATTCAATATGTCAAATACAAGGGCTTGGATAACGGAGGTGAGATTTTGAACGAACGTCGCTTTGAAGGAGGGCTATACAAGATGCTCCCTGAACTTGAAAACTTCATTCGCGATGGTATTGTGACGAAAAGGCCTGTGACCATAAGTGTCCTTCGAGAAAAAGATGTCCTTAACTATCCTTATAAGGCTTTGCGTGAGTTACTTATGAATGCTGTCATGCATCGTGATTACCAGTCGAATATGCCTATAAGGTTATACCAATATGATGATCATATAGAGATTATGAATCCAGGAGGATTGTACGGGCAAGCAAGACCAGAGAACTTTCCAAACGTAAACGATTACCGGAATAGTGTTATTGCTGAAACCATGCGTTCGCTCAACTATGTGAATATGTTCAATCACGGAATTCGTGAAGTTCAAGGACTGCTCAAAGAAAACGAAAATCCTCCGGCCGAATTCAATGTGAATCTTTTGACTGTCTTTTTGGTCAAAATCTCATCATCAATGAGTAAAGAGGAAAAAGACCTTGAACAAAAAAGTAGGTAAGTTGCCGCCAACTTGTCTAGGCAAGTTAAAGAGTTGATAATCAACTTAAAAGAACAAAGTTTAAGCAAGAATGAACTACTTGATTTAGGCAAGTTCTCATACAAGTCCAGAAGTAAATTGGAACAATTATATATAAATCCGGCTTTAGTGATCGGTGTGATTGAGATGCTATACCCTGAAACGCCTAGGCATCCTAAACAAAAATACAGACTCACTTCGTTAGGTTTATATTTGCTCAATGTCATATTGAAAGAAACAGAAAGATAATATGCGCCTCATCATAGAAGAACACCGGTATCCCGTTGACAAGGTCAAAGATGTCCTTGATGGCATCTCCACATTGCGTGATGTGGATGGGCTGGTCAGCGTCAATTATGTGGGCTACTACTACAATCCCACTTTGAAGGATTGCGTGTTTATTCTTCCCAAAGTGCTGCTTGATGAGAGTGAAAAGGTGTTCGGGCATTGCTCGCCGGAAGATATCATTGATCTTGAAAACCAGGATTGCCTTACGCAAGAAGAACACGACTTCATATATGAATTGTCCGTTTGGATTTATCGCGCCATCGTGGTTTATCAGGACAGCAAACAGCAGAACAATATCGTACTGAAACAGAATGTCCAGCAAATGGCCAAAGGGCGGTTGCGCCAGTGCAATACGTTTCTGGACATCCTTTTGGCTATGCTGAAATTCAATCGCGAAAACCAGGATTTCTTCTTCTTTATTTTGCGGAACATCCATTCCGGATACAACAAAATCAACTGGACACGGACCATCAGCCACACATCAGCCATTGTACAGGACAACTCTCCGGTGTATCTGAATCCTGTCAATAAGAAACGCCAAATCAACTTTGATGAAGAACTGCTGATCATCTTTTTCTCCATCCTGAATTATATTCATGAGCAGTATGGCTTTCCGGTGCAGATTAATGTGAATTTCCCATTGATCAAGGGCGTAATGTTTGAGCATTATCGCAAGGAGATGGGTAAGGCAAAGCTGATGCAAATCAAATATAAGTATTTCTCCGACAAGGCTCTGTATCTATGGGAACTTTGCTACGCTTTCTTTGATCAGAGCAAGAAGATCAATGTGGAGACGGACGATAAGGAATATCTGCTGGTGAAGAATTTCAATATCGTCTTTGAAGCCATCATTGATGAGTTGGTAGGTGCGCCTGAATCCGAAACGCCAAGTGGATTGAAAGACCAGGGAGACGGCAAACGCGTGGATCACATTTACCAGTACAAAGACTTGATTCACAACGAAGAGGACAAGCCCGTTTATTATATCGGCGATTCCAAATATTATAAGCGGGGTGCTCCTATTGGAGAAAATTCCGTTTACAAGCAATTCACGTACGCCCGCAATGTGATTCAGTGGAATCTGGATCTCTTCAATGATTCGCAAGTGACGGAACTCAACGGACATATCAAGTTGCGTGACGATGTTACCGAAGGTTACAATGTGATTCCTAATTTCTTTATTTCTGCCCAGCAGAATACATTGGGACGTTCTTTCGATATCCAACCGACGACGAATGAACAGAAATACTACCAGTCCAAGCAATTCGATAACCGATTGTTTGACAGGGATACTTTCCTTATCGCCCATTACGATGTGAATTTCTTATTTGTGGTCGCTCTGTACGGACGGAACAATAAAGGAGAAAAGTCTGCCTGGAAAGAGAAAGTGCGTGCTATGTTTCGTCGCGAAATACAGTCCATGTTGGAGCAGAACTTTGAATTCCATGCCATTACCGCCAAGGAAGGTGTCAATGCGGCCGCCTATATTGATGAGCATTTCCAGGAATTGCTGGGAAAGATTTTCACTCCGTATCCAGACAGGGAAGGACAGAAGTATTTTTCTGTTGCATTGGATAACCGAGAAAATTTTTCTGAAGCTAACGAGACCTTATTGAATCAACTAAAGGAAAACTTTTATGTTGAGCAATGTGAACATATATCTGATGATCCTAAAGCATTGCTTCCAGAAGTCGCACCATTTGTTCAACAGATGGCAGTACCTTCCAATTTCCTTACATATCATTATCTGGAAAAATATGCCGATAAATTGATTCTCATTGGTTGCTATCACAACCAGGCACATTTGAATTGGATTTTAGGCAACAACGACAAAGGAACGCTTATCTATAATGTCCGCTTGGATAAGAGGCGCCCAGGTGCACAGAAAATAACACAGTTGTCAAACAATGTCGCTTGTTTTGTCATTCTTTACGAACAAGATCATGAGCACGAAAACAAATACCGTGTATTCCACGTTCACCATCATGCAACCATGACGGAAGAAAGAATGCGCAAGGCGCGTTATCCCAATCCACAAGGCAAGTACTTCTGTTATGTTTTCGACGAGGAGGTAACATTGGGTAATCTTGACATAGCAGCATTGATTGCCAATGAGCAAAGAACAAATACGGATTTTATTCAGGGTTCCCCAATTTTCAAGACTGGCAAAGAATTGATTAAATATAGAAATCACAACACTTGATAACAAGCTTGTTGTCAAATTATAGCAGAGGATAATGTCTGCTTGGAAGCCTTATTAACACTATAAACAACTCAAAACATAATCCATACCCCTTCTATGTCCCACACCCTAACCCTCACTTGCCCGCATTGCGGACACACGTTTGAAAGAACCTACGGCGTGAATGTCGTGGGGCAGGCCACCCGCTACTGCAACCGCTGCGGCAAGGGCCGCTATGTCGATTTAAGCCTGGGCTGGGAACCGCTGCCCGACTGCGAATGCGGCGGCTCCTTCGATGCCGACGCTAAAGGCCGCTGCCCACAATGCGACAATGCCCTGTAATGACTTCTACACCGAACGCTGGGCCAATAGCCACGCGGGACTCGAGAAGTGAGAAGAGGGACAAGTTCTAAGTTTCAGGTTTCAAGTTTCAGGTTTCAAGTGGGGGAGACTCCACAATGTCAATAGACAAAGTGCGAGTCGGTCTTTTTTGTTGTACTTGTAAGCGGTTTGTTGTTTTTTTGAGTAAATTTGCGGCCTTGAAAATTTTGTTTCAAGATGTACTTTTTACTTAAAATTAAGAAACTTATAAATTATCAGCCATGACGAAAAAACAAGAAATCCAACTTTTTGAAGAGAAAAAAGTTCGTACCGTTTGGGACGACGAGCAAGAAAAATGGTATTTTTCCATAGTTGACATTGTGGAAATACTTACCGAAAGCGCAGATCCACAAGCTTATTGGCGCAAGCTCAAACAAAGGTTGAAGGCTGAAGGGAATGAAACCGTGACAAATTGTCACGGTTTCAAAATGGTTGCCGCTGATGGCAAGATGCGCCTTACTGACGTAGCAGATCAAGAACAGATGTTCCGCCTCATCCAGTCCATTCCATCGCCCAAGGCGGAACCGTTCAAAATCTGGATGGCGCAGGTGGCTTCGCAACGTCTTGACCAAATGCAGGACCCGGAATTAGCAGCTCGCTGTCAGTTGGAAAGCAAAACCAGTAAATCAGCCATTTCATCAGCAAAAGCATTAGACCGAATGCTGACGGAGACCACGGATAATGTTGAATCTTAATAGCCATCATCTTATGAAACCCATCATTCCACTTTTGTTAACAATGTTACTGCTCCCGGTGTGCCTCTTCGCACAGCGCGTCTATTCCACCAACTACCGCACGGAGGCCGATGTCAAAGTGTTTGTGACCCAGTACCGCACGGAAGCGGATCTGATTGTCTATAAATGCAAATATAGGAGCGAGGCCGAAGGCAACAAAGGCCTGTGGTACTTCACCGAATACCGCACCGAGGCCCAAAAGAAAATCTATTTCACCGAATATCGCACCGAAGCCGATATAAAAGTCTATTTCACCAACTACCGCTCAGAAGCCGGCTGGCGCAACAAACAAAAACAACATCTGCTGTACTGAATTGGCACGAACGACGCGCGGCGATCTGACAGGAGAGAAAGAGAAGGTGTATGGTTAAGGATGAAGGGTTAATGGTGAAAAGGATTAAGGGGTGATTGATGTTGTTGCAAATGCTTCCCTTGAAACCTGAAACCTGAAACTTGTTTGGCTTTGCTGAGCTGCAAGGAGAATATGAACGAAGTGAATAAACCTGTGACCTATTCTTCCGAATGATGGGGGAATTTCTTCATCACTCCGTCATTGGGCAGGTGCATGCCGGCCACGATGTACTGGTTGTCTTCAATGTATTTGTAAAATGTCTTACGCGTTTTGACAGCCAATGTCTTGTCTTGGTCGTACTTGGCGCTGAACTCTGGGTGTGAGAGCTGAAGCATGGCGGCGTGCAATAAGTCTCCGATAATGACCAGATTTCCAACTTGATATATGGTGTGCCCGGGCGTGTGTCCAGGTGCGGGCTTGGTGCTTACCCCATCAATGATGACTTCGTTGTCGCTAAATGTGTGCGTGCGGCCCTTGTATGCTGTCAGCATGGCTTGGACGTTCTTGTCATTGCTCCACGCTTTGGGCTCGGCTGCTGCAAAGTATAGCTCGGCATTCGGAAAACTGGCCTTTCCGTTGGTCAGCATTCCGCCGATGTGGTCGAAATGAAAGTGTGAGAGGCATACCGCGCTGATTTCTTCCGGGCTGACTCCTAGTGAGTCAAGAAGATGGAGCATCTTACCGCCGTTGGCAGCTCCTATTCCTGTGTCGAAAAGAATGTATTTGCCATTTCGTTTGATGAGGAAGGCGTTGACGGATGCCTCGGCTTCGCCTGTCGGAACCAATTGCTTGACAATACTCTGGTCGGCATCTTGAAACAAATCCATAGACATAGGATTGTCATATTTGTCTTTCAAAGACCACATTTCAAATCCGTCAAATTGGAAGTAATAGACATCCTGAGGCTTTACGTTGCTTTTGTAAATCGGAGTTTCTGTTGCTTGATTGCTTTTGTCAGACTGGGAATGACAGGATAAAGTGATGAATGCCAATACGATAAATGCTAAATAAAATTTTTTCATAAGTGTTTTTTTTTGAAGCGGCAAAAATATTAAAATTAGCAAGAGGTTTTTCAAGTTTGTTAGGTTTTTCCTTTATGCATATTTGAAAGTTTTTGTATTCCGATATGACAGCCAATTTGTATATATATGGTCGCCTTTACAAAAGATGAATAAGGGAAGATGCGGATTCTGCCATACCTCCCCTTATTCGTGTCTTATAGGAAAATTCGTGATTTAGTCTCTTACAATGTCAAAGTCCATCTGCTTTTTCAGCAGATTGACGGCCATAACCTTGACTTTGATGCTGTCGCCGAAGCGCAAGGAACGCCCGTGATGCAAACCTACTAAAGTGTAGTTCTCTTCGTCAATGTAGTAGAAGTCGTCGTCAAAACATCTCATCGGGATGAGACCTTCGCATTTGGATTCGGAAAGTTCCGCATAAATACCCCATTTGGAAATGCCTGACACGGTGGCATCGAAAATCTGTCCCACCTTGTCGGCCAGGTATTCGGCCTGCTTGTACTTCACAGATGTGCGTTCCGCTTCGGTGGCCTGGTGCTCCATTTGCGAACAGTGCTTGCAGTATTCCTCATATTGCTCCTGATTGACCGAGTCCTTGTTGGCCATATAGTGGTCTAACAGCCGGTGTACCATCATATCGGGATAACGGCGTATGGGCGACGTGAAGTGGGTGTAGTAGGGGAATGCCAACCCGTAGTGGCCGATGTTGTTGGTGGAATAGCAGGCGCGCGCCATAATGCGGATGGACAGCTTGCTGAGCATATCGTAGTCGGCTTTGCCCTTTTGTTCGGCCAGCATATTGTTCAATGAACTGCTGAAAGCCTTGGTGGATTTCGTGTTGAGGTCGAAGCCCAATTTCTTGACGAAGGTCTTGAAAGTGTTGAGTTTCTCGTCCAAGGGCTTGTCGTGGATACGATAGACGAAAACATTGGGCGCTTTGCCGGTAACGCGTTTGCGCCCGATTTTTTCGGCCACCTTCTTGTTGGCCAAAAGCATAAATTCTTCAATCAGCCAGTTGGCCTCTTTTTGTACTTTGAGATAGACACCGATGGGATGGCTGTTCTCGTCCAGTTTGAATTTGACTTCCTCCGTTTCAAAATTGATGGCGTTGTTGTCGAAGCGCTTTTTGCGCATGATTTGAGCCAAATCGTTGAGCTTGAGAATGATTTCGGAAAGTTCGCCTTCGCCGGTGTCGATGATTTGCTGGGCTTCTTCGTAGTTGAAGCGGCGGTCGGAGTTGATGACGGTATGGCCGAACCACTCTTTCACCACCTTGGCATTGTCGTCGAGGTCGAATACGGCGCTGTAACAGAGCTTGTCCTCATTGGGCCGGAGTGAGCAGAGGTTGTTGGACAGCGCCTCGGGGAGCATCGGGATGGTGCGGTCAACGAGATACACGGACGTGCCGCGCGTGTAGGCCTCTTTGTCCAATAGCGAGCCGGGACGCACGTAGTGCGTGACGTCTGCGATGTGGATGCCCACGCGGTGAAGGCCGTTCTCCAGCTTCTCGTACGAAAGCGCGTCGTCAAAGTCCTTGGCGTCCGCCGGGTCGATGGTGAAGGTGGTCGCACTGCGGAAGTCGCGGCGGCGCAGAATTTCCTGATCGGGAATAGCAACAGGTATGTTGTTGGCCTCTTCTTCCACCTCTTTGGAGAATTTGACGGGAAAGTCGTTCTCGGCGAGGATGGCGAGCATCTCGACGTTGTTGTCGCCGGGCTTGCCAAGCACGTGGATGACTTCGCCTAACGGATTGCGCGTGCCGTTGGGCCAGTCTTTGATGACGACCACCACTTTGTCTCCCGTTTTGGCTTTCTTCAGGAGACGCCCCGGGATGATGATGTCGCGGCGGTAGAAGACGTTGTCGGGGACAAAGTAGGCCACCCCGTTTTTGATGGAAATGGTGCCGACGATTTGCCGCTTGCTGCGCTCAATGACTTCAACAACCTGCCCTTCCGGACGTTTGCCCCGGCGAGAAGGGAATAACACCACCTTGACGAGGTCGTTGTTGAGGGCGTTGCCGAGGTTGCCGTCGGCCAGGAAGATGTCTTCGGATTGCGATTCGTCCTGGGTGTCGTTCGGGTCGTTTTGTGGAATGACGAACGCCATACCGCTGCGCTTGATTTCAATGCGCCCGATAATATAGTTGCGGTTCGTCTCTTTGTGGCTCAACTGCTTGTAGTTGAGCTTGTATTTGCCACGCCCAGATTTCAGCATCAGCTTGGCCTCGATGAGACGGTCGATTTGCTCCTTTACCTGCTCGCGGCCTTTCTTGTCGTAGATTCCGACTTTGGCGGCAATCTGTTTGTAATTTAGTTTCTCATTCTTTCCGGAAGCGAGTGCTTCCAATATTTTCTTGGATAAATTTTCCATATTGTGAAATTATTTTGTTTGTAAATTGTTGATTGGTTGTTGTTTGATAGTGCTGAAGACTAGTAGGATAAATGATTTGCGTATAATGTTTTAGGAAAGTTTAGTTTTTGACTTTTGATAGTTTGAACGAGCCGTTTTCGCTATAGATGAACCACGCTTCAAGTTCGCTGTGGGCTCGGACAATTTGTGAGGAACGTTCCAGACCGAGTACCATAAAGGCGGTGGCGTAGGCGTCGGCAGTCATACAGTCTGGGGCGATGACTGTGACGCTGAGCAGATTGGTCTGCTCCGGCTTCCCGGTCACAGGGTTGAGGATGTGGGTGAAACGGACGCCGTCTTCTTCAAAGTAGTTGCGGTAGTTGCCGGAAGTGGCTACGGCGCGGTCTTGAAGCTCGAACGATTCTTTGCTCTCTATGGCGCCGTCCGAGGATTCGGTGGGCACCTGGATGCCTACACGCCAGGATTTGCCGTTCTTGGTGCCGCGGGCCACGACTTCCCCGCCGATTTCCACCAAACAGTCTTTGTAGCCTTGCGCCTGCAGGAAATCGGTCACTTTATCTACGGCAAAGCCTTTGGCGATGGCGTTGAAGTTGAGTTGGATGCGCGGGTCGTCTTTTTCTACGGAGGAACCCTTGGCGCGCACGGAACGGTATCCTACAAATTGTTTGACGGAGTCAATCTCATTTTGCGGAACGACGCGCTTTTGGTTCGTACGTCCGAATCCCCACAATTCAATGAGAGGCTGGATGGTGCAGTCGAATGCGCCGTCGGTCTGTTGCGAGATGTCAAGGGACTTGGTTAATACGGTGGCGAAATCCTTATTCAAAGGAATGTCATTTCCGGCATTGATTCTAGAAATCATAGAAGTGGTGTCGAAAATGGAAAAAGTGCAGTTCACTTCTTTTAAAACAGAATCTACCAGATGGGGAAGAGTGGGGGATAATTCGCCTAAATAGGTGATATTGAACATTGTGCCGAATGCGGTGCCGGAAAAATGTTGAACGGCCTTTTGTTTGCAGGAGCAGCAGCAAATTACTAATAATAGAAGGAGAAGGTATGTCTTTTTCATAGCCGCAAAAATAAGAAAATAATGTGAAAATGCGGAAATGTACCGTGCGGCCAATATAATGATGAATAAACGATTCTCCTAACTCATAATTTACAACTTATAAAGCATGAAACGTAATTACTTCTGTTTCCATTTTTCCTAGTCGTTCAGCTGTGCCAGTTCGCAGACGTTGAACAGCTTTTGGAAGATTTCGTTTTCGCCGTGAGTGTCCTGTCTTTCCATATTGTTGATGTTTTTCAATATGTGGAGCCATTTGCCCATTCCGCTGGTGGATTCGTCCTTTTTGGAATGGGCGGCAAATTTGCAATATCCATCCACCCTTGCACATTACTACAGCTTGAGTATCTCCTCCTCCGTCATACCTGTGAATTTGACGATGACGGAGATCTCCACGTTGTCGTCCAGCATGGCGCGCGCAATTTCCGCTTTACCTTCCGCTTTACCTTTCTCCAAGCCTTTCTCCATACCTTCAGCAAGCCCTTCCGCT
>JAZRYT010000157.1:0-10931 GCA_045600905.1 Bacteroidales bacterium | reverse complement strand
CCGGGTGGGGGAAGTTGTATCTCGACATCTCAAAAAAGCCACCGCAGAGCCTCTCACGCCTGAGGAGACGACCTCACTCACGGGCGATGAATGTAACTATAACTTTTTAAATCAGCAAATTCCCTTTCTGCGGATTTTAGGATTATGAAAAAAATCATCTTTTTAACGATTTCCACCATAGCAACAATCTGCGTTTTTTCCTCTTGCTCCAAAACCTGTACCTGCACGGCTACCCTGAACAACCAAGTTCTTGACCAAGTTGTCTATGAAGACCTCTCAGGCGAAGAATGTGACGCAAAAGTTGACGAGGCTATGAACAGAATTATGGAAAATAATGATCCCCAATCTTTGGTTGGATTGGAAATTTCCTGCTCACATTTGTAAGATGAAAAGACTAATTGCCTTTTAATTCAATTATTACATTGTAAATTCCCTTACTATCTGCCGCTAAAAATGGTTTGGATTTTCTACCATTGATGCGGCAGATTTTTATTTTACTCCCCTTCCCTACCACTGTAATATTTAGAATGGCATCGCGATAGGGAATGTCTTTCAGCTCGATTTTTCCTGTTGAAGAGCCTAACGGCTGAAAATATAAGCCCTCGGGTTGAGGTTTCATACCTGCGATATAATACAAGTAATTACGCAGAAAACCAGTTGCACACCACGTTTGGTGATTGAGGGGCGGCCATAACGAACCGCACTGCCATCCTCCTGAAGGAACGCCCTCCGGCGTATAAATTTCGTGAAAGTTCACTTCTCCTTTAGGGTCACACTGCGTGGCAAGACGAGCCAAATTGGAAACTTCAAAATAAAAGGGCTCATACTTTCCTACTTCGGCACAGGCCGAAGCATAAAACATATTGACGTGCGGCCACACCATCACGTTGTGGCGTCCCGGCTTTTCGGCACTGCATCGTTTCAAACAAGGCCATACACTAGGAATTCCAGAAGGTGTGGAATGCACATTATCAATAATATCACGCGCTTCTTCGGGTGTCACCAAGCCAAAAAGAATGGCGTATGCCACACCCATTCCCTCTTGAAATTCGTGCTTCTTACCTTGATGGTCGATTAAAAAATAGAACCGATGGTTAAGCGTATCATAAAGATGTTTGCGCAATTGTTCACGCAATTGCTGTGCCTTCTCCTCGAAGGATTTCACGGCAGCTGGCTCACGTAAGCGCGCCATCTCTGCCAAACATCTATATGCCTGATAATAAAGTGCATTGGTGGATAAACACTTGATAGTGCGAGAATTTTTGTGCGCCAACACACTACCGTTGAATTTGAGCACGGTGTCAAAGACCGGCTCTTCATAGGCGGTGATGCCGTCTTGAAAAACGGCCGGACCCATAAAAAGACCGTAGGATGCATCATAGCAGGAGTCTTCCAATTCTTGTATCGTACGTTTACAGCACAAATAGGCTTGCGTGAGGAAATCCTCCCGCCCTGTGACTAAATAATGGTTCCACGCGCCAAGAGTCCAAATTATCTTATCCCAATACTGATGACCAATGGTTTGACGGCCATTGGTAACACTCCAAAGGGAGTATTCCGCCACATCGGGACGAAGAATGGAAACGGCATTCCAGGCATTCATGGAGATGTCGCGCGTCCACTCGCCACCATAGTCGGCACCTGCCTTTAGCAGTTGTCCCTCCGTATTGTGGTCAATCGTCCAAACGGCAGTGGCCAATGCCCTGTCCTGTTGTTCATCTCCTGTTACTATGGTTTGTGCCTGCACAGAGACGAAAATGATGGATATTACAGCCATTAAATAGAGCTTTCTCATCTTTATACTTTTTAATTGTTACAAAAAAGGATTGCAGTTCCTACCACAATCCTCTCTCCTTTTGTGACCCTGGCGGGATTCAAACCCACGACTTTCAGAACCGGAATCTGACGTTCTATTCAGCTGAACTACAGGGCCAACTGGTATTAACTATCTTGTTTTCAAGTTTATAATGATATACTTGAAACGAGGGCAAACATACACAAAATATTATTATGGCTTGTCTTTTTTTTCCCCTATTCCTTTGACTTTTGTTTTTTGACGTTTTGAGGTTGCGCGTTGTGTCTGGGTTTGCGCTTCTTGTGCTTGGGTTTTGCTTCTTGAACTGGCTCGGAGGAAGTGCTTGGGGTAGGCTTCGTTTCTTTCTTTTTATTTGGCTCTTCCACCACATAGTAGCCGCCAGTCTTGTTGGAGCCAGAATTACGATAGCACCTTTTTTGATAACACCCCAAAAATGAAAGACGTTGCCGAGGTGAAAAATAATCAGGAATCATTTATTTTCAGTAATGTGTAACCTTCCGCATTTTTTGCATCATAAAATGGTTAAAGTATTCATTTTGCAGCGTTTTTTGCTTATCTTGATGCTTAATGGGATTCGGACCAAATACATCCACAACGTGAAGATGTAAAAAACAGAAGTTACGCCGCAGGCGCCAAAAAACACTATCTTTGCCGCCCCGACCGCTCCTGACCTTGCCCAACGGGTTTCGCAAGGGTGAAGGAAAGCCGGAATGGAAATAAAAATTATTTTTCCAGTAAGATTACAAACAAGAAAAGGAGGGCGACTAAAAAGTGGTCTTCCTCCTTTTTTTATGGACGAGCTAAAGGACTAACGGGTTCTTTTGTTATCCTTTTTCTTGTTTAAGATGTATTGAATAATAGTGTCCAACCTGTCTTTATTTCTCAGATCATGGAAGACGTAGATGGTAAGTTCGGATTCGGAGGCTCCAACAAGGCATGCGTTTTTCAACGAAACATTGCCGTTTGTCTTTGGTTGCTGGAGCAATGGATCTTCATTATTCCTAATACAAATTGTCAGGCTGCCTGAGGAAGTTTCTTTTGATGATTTCAGTCCATATTCGTCAAGAATCTTTCTGAAAGAGGCAATATCTTTGGCCTGTACCAGCGTGATGTCGACTTTGATGTCGTCAATCTTCTGATTCTTGAAATAAGCAACCTTTTTGACATCTTTCCGCTGAGAACATTTCTGATAGAATGCGGACTGGGCCGAAGCGGATAGGCTAATGGCCATGATTATTATGAATAGAATCTTTTTCATAGGGCTGTCTGTATTGTTCTGTCCAACCATTGTTCCGCACAGGAATAATTGCAGTCGCTTCCGCTAGTATAAATTTGCGTAGGCTGTTTGAATACCAGTACGGCTATTATACTTGAGAGTGAGATTATGATGATAATGGCTGCAGCAACCCTCCTGGATCGTGAAAGGAAGGATGCTTTCCTTGAATGCACCGTCTGGTGATCTTTTCTGGCCATGGCGAGTGGGAGCAGCACAGCAGCGTCATCCGGTCTTAGATTCCTCACCGCCGAGTCGCATACGAAGGCATTGAAAAGTTCTTCAAGGTCGGTTTGGCTTATCGTCCCATCATAGAACGACGCCAATAGTTTGTCTAATTTTTTAAAATCCATTTTTATAGTATTCTTTAAGTTTTTTATGTGCAAGTGCAAGCTGCTTCTTTACCGCGACAGGTGTGCGAGTAATCTTTATTGCAATCTCAAAACAAGAAAATCCCTCTATATCGTGCATCTTGACAATTTGTCTTTGCAGATCGGTCAATCTTGATAACATTTCATCGATATCAAGGGAATGGTCTGAATCTTCGTGAAAGACTTCTATAGTTATTGATTTTTCTATTTCGGCATGTCTTTGCCTGTTGCGCAAAAATTCCAAGGCCTTCTTGCTCACCATTCCATATAGGTAGCCGCGTTTATTTGGTATCTTATCGTATTGTCCTTCACGCTTGTCGATAATCACAAATAGATCCTGTAAGATGTCATAAGCGTCATCTTTGTCCTTAACAATGCTTTCGGCTCTGAAAAACAGTATGTCGTATATATCAAGAAAAGTCTTTTTCATAAACTAACCACGAATACAAACCAGGATGGCGGAAAGCCCCCTGGTTTGTAATTGTAAACGATGCCATCAAATCGTTATTCTTTGTCGATAAGCCAATACCACATTTCTGTTTCTTTGTCGAAACAAACTTCAACCGCGTATCCTTCCAAGATAGCATCAAGGACCTTCGTTGACACATTCTTCGGATTGTTGATACAGAGGCCATCAGAAAACTTTGTATGATCCACTGGCGCTTTGATCCGGTTTACTGTCAAGATATACTCGGATTCGTTTTCCGACATTGAAAATCTTGCCACATTTCTTTGGCTGACCTTGGTCAATGTGATTTTTGAATGGACCAAGGAATAAAGCAGAGAACGAGAGGTATACACTTTTCCGTGCTCTCCAACTGAATAATGATTCTTTTCTGCTGTAAGCACTTCCGTGTATGGCTTCTCATAATCGCTAGTCGCCTCGACAGTCTTTTTATTTAGGACAGGTGTCTCTGTTGTTAATGTTTCATTTTTTTCGCAGCTTGTAAAAGCGATGATGGATAAAATGAATAAAAAACCGATTGGTTTGTAAATACTTTTCATTTTTTTAATTGTTTTAAATTTTCGAATGCTCTGGCGATGCATCTTGTACCAGAAGGTTTGCAATATAGTTGCGTAGAAGTGGGAAAAAGTGAATTCGGATAAGAAATTTTTGATTTTTTTTCTTAATAATGCGTCTCTAACCCATATGGCATAGCCACAGAGAGGCGACTTGCGGGGTGTAATAACCATCAAAAAGTTTACCTGTAAATAACCATTAAAAAGTTTACCACTAAATGGAAATAAAAACAAGAGAAGCCCGGAATAAAACTATTATGAATAAAACAATCCTTACGAAAATTTACTTGTTTTTATTGTTATTAGGCTTTATCTGTTCAGTGACTGCGCAACAGAACTCTTTAACGATGGTGCGGCACAGTGGGCATCTTCGCTATGAGGGCGCTTCTGACAATATCAACAAACAGGATCTTTCTCTCCTTTTGGACGAGAATGCTTTCTCTTATTATACGTTAGCTCGGCGCGAGTATATCGCCGCAATACCATTATGGGGACTAGCTGGTGCCGGTTTTGTCGCTGCATCCACATTTGCTGGTATGGGTTTGCACGCTGATTTGACATTCGTTCTAGACCCTGAACATCCAATTACAAGTGCTGGTCCTTTCTTATATGCTTTCGCAGGCGGGCTTTTTGGAGCAGCGCTTATTTCTTTTATACCCGCCTTAGTTCTCACAATAGATAGTCATTGTAAACTAAATCATATTGCAAACGGATACAATCAGCATAAGTTATCCATAACCCCTTCTCTCAATTCGACAGGAATAGAACTTACTCTTAATTTTTAACGTCATAAATTTCCGTCTTCGGTGCTTTATCTCAAATAATCCTGATTCCTAACATAATTTGTCATAATTAGAGAAATTTGTGAAAGTTACGTCGCAGGCGCAAAAAATTTAAGAAGATACGTTGCGTGATAGCGCTATATTGATGGTCTTCATTTTTGAAAACAATAAAGAGGGATGACCGAATCGGCCATCCCTCCTATTTTATAAAGAACAAATAATCTACTATTTGTTGACTTGGAATTTCTTGTTACCAGTCTTGAAGAAATCAGCGATTTGGTTAGCGGCGGCGATACCGGCGTTAACGTTTGCTTCTTCCGTTTGAGCACCCATTTTCTTAGGGGTAGCGAAGTAACGACCTTCGAATGCTTTGAATTCAGCATCTGCATCCGGCATAATGTCGGAGATGTATTTGAGGTCGGTGCGTTCGCCCATCAATTTGATCAAGCCAGCTTCATCGATGACTTCCTTACGAGCGGTGTTGATGAGAATACCGCCTTTTTTCATCTTACCGACAACATCGTAGTTGATGCTTTGCTTGGTTTCTGCAGTTGCAGGAATGTGCAAAGAAACGATGTCGCAAGTTTCAAACAAAGCGTCGCGGCTTGCTACTGCGTGAACACCAGCTTCTTCAATAACATTTGCGGGGCAGAATGCGTCAAATGCGTAAACATCCATACCGAAACCTTTGGCGATGCGAGCCACGTTGCGGCCCACATTACCGAATGCGAGCAAACCTAATTTCTTGCCCATCAATTCGGAACCGGATTTACCATTGTAGAAGTTACGGACACCGTAAACCAACAAACCCATTACCAATTCGGCAACAGCGTTAGAGTTTTGGCCGGGAGTGTTCATAGCCACGATATTGTTAGCGGTACAAGCTTCGAGGTCGAGGTTGTCGAAACCGGCGCCAGCGCGAACCACGATTTTGAGGTTCTTGGCGTGGTCGATAACTTCCTTCGTAACCTTGTCGGAACGAACGATTAAAGCGTCAACGTCAGCAACTGCTGCATAAAATTCGTTAACGTCTGTATATTTTTCCAAAAGGGCCAATTCATAGCCGTTTTTTTCAACTACTTCGCGAATGCCGTCAACAGCAACTTTTGCGAAAGGTTTTTCTGTTGCAACTAAAACTTTCATTTTTATGTGTTCTGTGAGGAGTGAGCAGTGAACTGATAGGGGTGTGCTGCTCTTCCCTCGGCTAATTTGTTAATTAATTTTCTTTATCTTTATTCTTTAAGTATGCTATTAATCCCGATAACAACTTGCGAACATTTGTTATTACGTTAAAAATCTCATGTTCCTTGTTTATATAATTAAGTTCTGTAGCAATAATCAGTTGTGTTTCCAACTCTGCTAAAGAACCCATTGCAATATAGCAGAAGTGGACAAATTCCTTATCGCTGTTTCTACCAGCACCTTCTGCTATATTGGAAGGGATTGATATGGCAGATCTCTGCATTTGTGAACTTAGAGCAAAAATCTCTTTTTTTGGAAAATTGTCAATCAAGGTATAAATCTCTTTGACCAAAGCAATGCTTTCTTTCCAGGCATTCAGATTTTTGTGATTCATCTCTGTTCACTGTTCACAGATTTCTACTCACTACTTAACTATTTGTTTGCTTTTTCGAAATCTTGCATACAAGCCACGAGTGCTTCAACGTCTTCAACCGTACAAGCGTTGTACAGGGAAGCGCGGAAACCTCCAACGGAACGGTGACCCTTGATACCGATCATACCGCGTTCTTTAGCGAATGTCATGAAAGCGTCTTGTTTGTCTTCGTAACCAGGAGCCATAACCCAGCAGTGGTTCATGATGGAACGGTCAGCCTTGTCAGCAACTGTACCAACGAACATAGAGTTGCGGTCGATTTCTTCGTACAACAAGTTGGATTTCTTGGTATTGATCTTGTTCATTTCTTCAACACCGCCGATGGTGTTCTTCAACCAAGTGAGGGTTTCGTGCATAACGAAAATCGGAAGCACCGGAGGAGTGTTGAACATAGAGATGTTCTTAGCTTCTTCAGCAGCGTGTGTGCGGTAATCCAACATCGTAGGAATAGGATTCATATAAGCACGGTCGCCGATTTGGCCGAGGATGTCTTTGCGAACGATAACGAAAGTAACACCAGCAGGACCAACGTTCTTTTGTGCACCACCGTAAATCAAACCGTATTTCGTAACGTCAACGGGACGGCTCATAATGTCAGAAGACATATCAGCTACGAGCATAACGTTGTTGATTTCTTCAGCAGCGAAATCTTTGCGGATTTCTGTACCGTAAATGGTGTTGTTCGTTGTGATGTGGAAATAGTCAGCATCAGCAGGAACTGTCCATCCTTTAGGAATGTAGTTGAAAGTCTTGTCTTCAGAAGAAGCAACGATTTCAACTTTACCAAAGTTACCAGCTTCTTTAGCGGCTTTCTTAGCCCAAACACCGGTCTTCAAATAAGCGGCTTTAGTCTTCATCAAGTTAGCGGGAACCATGCAGAATTGTGTGCTAGCACCACCACCGAGGAACAATACTTCGTATTCTTCGGGGATGTTCAAAAGGTCGCGCCACAATTGACGTGTTTCAGCCATAAGTCTTTCCCAACCCGGAGTACGGTGAGAGATTTCCATCAAACCGATACCTGTGTTGTCAAAATTACGGATAGCGTTGATTGTAGATTCAACAGCTTCTTTCGGGAGGACGCAAGGTCCTGCGTTAAAATTGTGTACTTCTTTCATAATTAGATAATTACGTTTATGTTGTGAATAAAATTGTTTGTTTTTTAAAGAGGTGCAAATGTACAAAATTAATATGATAATGCGGTAATCTTCTTTATACCTTGAACTTTAAACTTTGAACCTTTATTTCTCAATCGTATCGCCCTCCCCTATTTTCAAAAAGGGATTGTCAATATGTTTGAAAAGAGACTTGTAGCTTTCGGCAGACTTTTCCGGAAGTTGGATTACGTATGTCTTACCGGCAGGAACGGCCAATTTGTTGTTTCGGATCCACGGATTAAGATTTCTTAACTCGCGATAGGTAACTCCGTGTTCCTGCGCCCAAGCCGGCAGGCTGGCGATGGAACTGGACACTTGCTCGTATTTGCAGCGCACTGGTTGGTACATTTCGGCCGGACAGATTTCCACCCCGTACATTTGCGGATTTTCGAACATCAGTTTGAACGCCATAATGCGGAAAACGTAGCGGGATGTCTCATTATTGAGCCATAAGTTCCAATAATCCTTGCAGTTCTGGTCCGTGATGGCGGCATTAAGTCCGCCCTCTCCCCTATTGTATGCAGCGGCGGCCAATGTCCAGCTGCCGAAACGGTTTTTAGCATTTTTAAGATATTTGCACGCCGCACGCGTAGCCTTTTCCAGATGGCAGCGTTCATCCACATCGTTAGAGATTTCCAATCCGTAATTTTTAGCGGTGGCCGGAATGAACTGCCAGTATCCGCCCGCTGAAGCCGGCGATGTGACGTTCTCCAAACCGCTCTCGGCCACAGTCAAATATTTGAAATCCTCGGGCACGCCCTCTTCTTTCAAGATGCGCTCGATTTCGGGAAAAACGCGCGCTGACAATTTGAATATACGCAATGTCTTGGAATGTTGGTAACAGTTGACAATGAGTTCGCGGTCAAGGGCCTCGTGTACCCAATACACATCAACAGGCACTTCCTCGCCTGCAAAGGTCATTTTATCAGGCACGTATGGCGAAGTTATCTTATTTGCGTAATAGTTCGGTTTCTGCTCGTTTTGCAGTTTTTGCGTCACTGCAAAAGCGACAGAACCAATCAGCAAAACACTTAACGTGCTGATAATGACGATAGCTGTGGTTTTTTTCATCTCTTGAAACAATTTCTGCAAAAGTATCCAAAAATGTCGAACACTTCCATACACATAAAATATGTTCCACCGAAATCAAATTTTCATCACCTAAGTATGATATAATGAGTTCACTGTTTGGTGGTCCACTACTTGGTGAACCCATATTTCCGGCCACAAAGATAAGATTTTTCTTCAGATGTGTCAGATATTTTTGAGCCACAGGGCCATATATCGGTCATAGACGGAATAACCATTTTTATCTTTAAATACAAATTCTTTATCTACAAGATGTTGCAGTGCTTTATTGATGCTGCTGGTTCCTTTTAAATTGTATTTTTTTATAAAGACATTACCATTGATATTGGCAACATTAACCTCTTTTGCTATGGCAACCAACAATTGCGCTTGGTTGCGCGTCAAGCCGTCGTACAAACGCTGATATGTGTCGGTTTCTGACAACAGAATGCGGCGCAGCGCTTCCTGTATTGCCTGTTGGTCAACCACTTCCGGTGCAAGTTCGTAAATCTTATTCAAAAGATATTGTATATACCACGTATGGCCGCTCAACTGGGAATATATTTCCGAAAATCTATCTGAAGTCAATTGAATGTTATTGCTGCTCAAATGCTTTTGTGCAAAAGCGCAGTAAGCAGCCTGGTCTAACGGATAAAGTTGCATTTTCTCAGTACTTCGATAAAAAGGACGACTCGGCTCGTCGAAGATCCTGGACATCAAATGCTGCTTGCTGCCCGAAAACACGAAATGTACATTGGAACAAAATTGAACATACGAGCGAAGCAATGCTTCAAAGCCCTGTTCGGGATACTCTGCTACCTGCTGAAATTCATCTATTGCGATAAAGCACTCCTTTTCAGAACGTTGCAGATAGTTGAAAATTTCGCGCAAGGTGTTTTCGGCCTCCTGAGGATGAAAATCCAAAGAAACCTGAGGTACACCCGATATCGGATCGGATGTAAAAACCAATTTGCTACTACGGAAAATATCAACAAAAGTATTGGTTATCTTTTGTAAAGAGCTGTCTAACTGCCCCATAACCGTCTTGCCTAACAGCGATACAAAATCAGAAATGTTTTTAGTTGAAAAAACATCCAAATAAAAACACCTTGCATTTTCATCCTCTTTTCGAATTTGATAAAAACTATTCATAATCAATCCCGTTTTTCCCATACGGCGCGGACTCATCAAGGTGACATTCCTTCCATTTCGCAATGCGGAAATCAGTGCGGCGGTTTCCGCCACTCTATCACAAAAATAGTCTGGATTTTCATATCCATAAATCAAAAATGGGTTCAATATCTTATTCATTTCAAAACTATTAAATATTCAGCACCAAAAGTGCTGCACCAAAAGTGCTGCAAAAATAAAAAAAATAAGAAAAAATAGAACATTGGTATTTGACACCCTTATTCAAACAAATCGTCCAAGGTCAGCTCCTTTACCACATCGGCGTTGTAAACAGACGGTGCCAAGCCGTTAGTGGTAATCATAGTCAACCAAATGGGGCAAGACAGTTCCGTTTCCGCACGAAAAGTGGCAATTCTATGCTGCAACTTTTCCGCTTCTTCTTTCTTCAATACATACTTCTCATTGGAAAACTTTATTTCACAAAGATTTACAATTTTATCGGCACGCTCAATGATTAAATCTATCTGTGCGCGTTTCTCTTTCTGTTTGCTGCGCCAGGAATAATGTTGGGTGGCAATCCCGTCTATCTTCAATGCTTTTTTGATGGGAAAAATGTGAGACAAGCATACCTTTTCAAAAGCCAAGCCCATCCAAGTGTTCAATTCGGGATTGCCCAAATGGTTTTGCCAATAATTGTT
>JAZRYT010000156.1:0-12203 GCA_045600905.1 Bacteroidales bacterium | reverse complement strand
GGCATAAATGCCTGGACGAACCGCAAAGAGGCTGTCATCAAAATGTTCAACGACCAACAGCCCGACTTTTTCGGGGTTCAGGAGATGCTGCCCGACCAGCAGAGATACTTACGTAAACATCTTCACCAATACGCGATGGTTGGTGTGGGGCGCGATGACGGCAAAAAAGAAGGAGAATGTATGGCCGTTTTCTACAACACCAAGCTTTTCCATCTGAAAGACAGCCACACCTTTTGGTTGAGTGAAACGCCGAACAAAGTCTCCCGCAGCTGGGACGCTGCGTGCCTTAGGACACTCACTTTCACGCAACTCGAAGACAAACGCAACGGTAACGTCCTCTTCTTTTTCAACACGCACTTAGACCACATGGGGAGAGTGGCTCGTCGCGAATCGGTGAAGCTCATCTGCCATCTCATCGACTCCATTCGCCCTGACGCCAACGCCCCCGTCATCCTCTGTGGTGACATGAATTCCTCCATTCAAGATTCGATATTCACACCCATTGCCGGCTTCAATCTTTTGCCCTCCCGTGAGAACGTTAAAAATTCCGATTACAGAGAGACTTACAATGCTTACGGAAAAACAGACAAGGCATTCGCCAACAACAACGACGCCAACGTCATCGACCATTTCTTCACCAGTCCATCCATCCGTTTGAATGAGTTGAGCACCATCACCAAAAACTACGGCGTACCATACATCTCCGACCATTATCCGGTGATAATCCTATTCACTGTCGGGCAATAGTGCCTCACCAATGAAATTCAACCGAGGGCCACTTCCGTTTCCTTCCTCAGCGGTTTGGATTTTTTTCCGCCGAGGCATAACGGAGTACACGCAGAGTTCCGCAGAGGATTACTTCCTTTCACGCCTCCGCGCAACTCCACGTCCTCCGCGGTTAGTAATTGTTCACCACCCTCTTTATCCCGTATCGCAAAGATTTCTCATTGAAATTCAATAAAAAACCGATTTTGCAATCAGCTAATTTCAAATACGAAATAATTTGCGCCAAATGCACATTTGTTAAGGCCTCAACAGACTTCAATTCTAAAATAATCTGTCGTTCTACCATTAAATCCACCCTGAATCCCAAATTCATCTTTATCCCTTTATAAAACACAGGAATTCCTTTTTGGCGTTCCACAAAAATTCCTGATTCTGTTAATTCATAATAAAGGCATTCTTCATAAACGCTTTCTAATAGACCCGGGCCTAGATGTGAATGCACTTCGAAAGCACATCCCAAAATTTTCTCTGTCAAACTACTCGATTCATTCATTTCAAAAAATTCTTTAGTATAATTTTGATTTATTAAATTATAATATTAAACAAATTAAATAGAATAACGAAAAAAATACGAATTATTACAAATAAATAATTAAAACAAATTAAACACAGCATTTCATTCCTCCGCAGTTTGGATAAAAAAAATCCCCCGAGCGTTTGCCCGAGGGATTATCAAATAGTATATGTATCTATTTATTTCACCAGTCCGAGAATTTCTCGTGCTTCGTCGGATGTTGCAACCGGACGGCCCAACAATTTAGCCATACGGACTACTTTGTCAACGAGTTCGCCATTGGATTTTGCAAGCACGCCTTTTTCGAGATAGAGGTTGTCTTCGAAGCCTACGCGGACGTTACCGCCCATCACGATAGTGGGAGCAGCCAATGTGAAAGCATGGCGACCGATACCTGTGCTCGTCCAAGTAGAGCCTGCAGGGATATTGTTCACCAACCAGCAAAGGTTTGGAACAGTGGCAGGTGTACAACCAGGAACGCCCAATACAAAGTTAAACTGCATAGGAGCGCCAGGGACTTCGCCTTTGCGAGCCATTGTCAAAATGGTATCCAAGTGACCCATTTCAAAACATTCGTATTCCGGTTTAATGCCGCGTTCGAGCATACGTTTGCCAAATGCGCGCATTGTCGGCATAGTGTTATCGAAAATCTCATCACCGAAGTTGCAGGTACCGCAGTCAAGGGTAGCCATTTCCGGTTTGGGAGTTGTGTCTGTTGATTGGAGACGTTCGTCGGGAGTCATACCCACAGCACCGCCGGTGGAAGGGATAAGGATGACGTTCGGACAAACCTTGAGGATGGCTTCCTCGCATTCTTGGAAACGGTCACGGCTTTGAGTCGGTGTACCATCGTCTTCACGAACGTGAAGGTGAACGATAGCCGCACCAGCGTCAACTGCTGATTTAGCTTCTCTAACGATTTCTTCTACGGTATAGGGAACTGCCGGATTTTGTTCTTTGGTAACTTCAGCACCACAGATGGCAGCGGTAATAATCAGTTTTTCCATTGTCTATAAATTATAATAATGTAAATGAATGAGGACTATTCGTTATTTTTTCTTTGGCACTGTTTCGGAGTAACGCAGGTACCGGAAGCGCGGCAAACAACGACAGGTTCGGGAAGAACATCGGCTGCAGAAGCGCTGATATCCGGACGCGGTCTGATAACCTTGCGAGCTTCGAAAACCATTTTGCGGGATGTGTTGCCCACCTTTGTGATTTCACCAACAGCTTCGATATAGTCGCCTGCATAAACAGGAGCGAGGAATTCCACATTGTCGTATGCGCAGAAGAGACCTTCGTCACCATCTTGCATAATCAGCAATTCGGTAGCAACGTCGCCAAAAAGAGCGAGCATGTGTGCACCGTCAACTAAATTGCCACCATAGTGGGCATCCTGAGAACTCATTCTGAGTCTGATCATTGAAGTTTTCTTTTCTTCCATTGTTCGTTATTTTTAATGTTAATACTAATATTCTAATGTCCAACAGTTTGTTCTATTGGAAGTTTATTGTTCAACCATTTGTTTGACGGCTCTTTCCAGCGCTTCACCGCGAAGGTCTTTGGCAACGATACGGCCTTCCTTATCAAGAAGGAACATACAAGGAATAGAACGCACACCGTAAATTGCGGCGGCTTCTGAGGACCAGTATTTCAAATCGCTGACGTGATTCGGCCATACCAACTGGTCGTCTTTGATAGCTTTCACCCAACTGTTGTAGTCCCTATCAAGGGAAACGCTGAACACTTCAAAGCCTTTATCGTGATATTTGGCATAGACGTTTCTCACATTGGGGCTTTCGCGACGGCAAGGGCCACACCAGGATGCCCAAAAGTCAACCAACACGACTTTGCCTCTCAAATCGGAAAGTTTGCGGATGTTGCCATCAGGATCTTTAAATGCCAATTCCGGAGCGATAGCGCCTATAGATGTCTTGCCGGCCGGTGAGTTCATCATATTCCAACGTTCTTTCACAATCGGATGTTGCGGATAGGTGTTATGCAAAGCATTGATCACCTCTTGATGCAGAGCGGCATTTTGTTCTTTCGGGAACATATCCAAAAACATCAGCACGGCAATGTCTCCCTTGTTGGACTTGATAAGATCCAACAAACGACTGTTCAAGTAGCTGTCCGCATCATTATATTTTGTCTGATAACTACTTACAATCTGCTTGACAATTTCTTGGGAACCTTCCACCAAAGAGGGGGCGATGCTATTGTTCATTTCCATTTGCTGTTTGTAATCACGAGCCTCACGGGAAATGGAAGAGGCATTGTCATTAACAAAAGCAACGACCCTATCAGCCCAGGATGTCTTGTTTTTCTTATTGGACATCAAATTGTTAAACACCAAACTGTCACGTTCGGTAATCAAAGATTTCACAACCTTCATATTGTTGCCCAAGGATGCTTCTGCTTTATTATGGCGACTATTCAAGTCGTTCATATATTGATCCAACGTAACGTAATAGTCATCGTAGCCTTTCAATCTTCCCGTTGAAAAATCATAATAACGGTCAACATTTTCCTGATAGGAAGCGAACGGACGATAGGCATTGTCTATCTCTTTCAGGAATTTATTGGCATTATTCACGAAAACATCCAAATCAGCGCCTTTGATTTTTCCACCAGGAGCCATCTTGGAGCAAAGAGCAGATAAAGAATCCACATTGTTGAAAGCGGTGACAATGTAATTATCCACATCATCATTCGTTTGTTTGAAAAGGTTGATGTTTTGGGCGAACTTGCTCCAATACGTTTGTTTGGAGTCGGTTTGAAGCGCACTGTTCAAACTATCCAAAGTGTGTTTCTTTTGCATAGAATATCCGGTAGCTTCCTTAACGAAAGTCATAGAGGGAGAACCTTCTACAGTTGGAACATATTGGAGGTCTTCTGCATCCAACGTCAAATTGACGGTTTCTCCTTTTTTAACAACAATCAGGAAATACTTGTCTGAACCGAAATCAAATCGATAAATATCGTTATCCAAAGACACATTCATTGAGAATTTGTCATTCACGATATCGGCAGAGGAGTATGATTTTCTCTCATTGCCGTATGCATTAATCAATTCGACGTGTTTGAATTGGTTGTTTTTAAGGGATACATTAAAAACAGTGTTATCACGAACCACCTGTTTTTGAGCGAAAACGCCGGCCGTCATTGTCATCATAGCCAAAACGGCAAGAAAAAATTTACTATATTTCATATTATTTTTTTTAAGGGCGGCAAAAATACACAAAAAATCGGTAGTCACGCCCTATATTTTCCATCAAAAATAAGCCAATGCGCCAAAGTATTTCAATGGTACGACACGATTTCCAAAGCCTTGATTTTTGGCAATTTCCATCACAAGTCGAACAAACTGAATAATTGTGTATGTTTGCAGCTTTAAAATTTCAGATAATGGATAATTATAACATCGTAGGAATACAGCAGTTAGGCATTGGAACGGTCAACATCAACGACGCGCGAAAATGGTATGCTGATATGTTCCAAATGAATATAAAGGTTTTGGAAGACGATATGTCCACCGACCTTATGAAGCCCTACACTCACAACCAGATACAAAAAATGCACACCTGCATCACGCTCAACCTCCAAGGTGGCGGAGGCTTTGAGACGTTGCAGTTCACCGAAAGAGAGCCCCAACGCGCCTCTTCCGACACACAAATCGGCGATTTGGGCATCTTTATGGCCAAAATCAAAAGCCACAATATTGCGGACTACCACGAAGAACTTTCCCTTAAATACAAAAATATCAGCGCCATTTTCACTGACCCCAGAGGGCTTCCCACCTTTTATATATATGACCCGTTCGGCAACTGTTTCCAAGTGGTGGAGGACAACTACGTGTTTTTAGATGAGGACATCCTATGCGGTGGTGTTGTAGGCGTGATGATTGGCGTCAGCGACATAGACCGTTCACTTCCTCTTTATAAAGATATCTTGGGATACGATACCGTCATCTACGACAAAACAGGAATTTTCAATGATTGGCAGACGCTGAAAGGTGGCAGCGGGCAATTCCGCCGTGTTCTGTTAGGACGTTCCTCTCATCCGTCCGGTCCTTTTGCTGGACTTTACGGAAACGGGACCCTTGAGTTGGTTCAGGTTTTGGATCGCGAACCCAGGAAAATTTACGAAGGCAGACTTTGGGGTGACCCCGGCTTTTCGCAAATCTGTTTCGATGTAGTGAACTTGCCTGCATTAGAAGTTTTTTGCGAAAGCCGAGGTTACAAATTCACCCTTAACAGCGGCGCGCAATACGCACCGTTCAATATGGGACAGGTGTCCGGACATTTTGCTTTTATGGAAGATGCCGACGGCACCCTCATCGAATTTGTGGAAGCTGAGAAAATCCCTCTCATCAACAGACTTGACTTCTGCATCAACTTGCAGAAACGGAATCAGAACAAACAACTTCCGGAGCTGCTGTTCTATCTTATGAAGCTCAACAAAGTAAATTTCAAATAGACAATCTTCTTATTTACGGAATCCTTTCACAACAAATATTTACCTAGCAGATATTTACAATATAAATAAGTAAATCAGTTTGGAAGTCCGGCCAAGTGACAGACAAACTGATTTTTTGTGTAAATTTGCGGCCCTAAAAAAAAGAATATGTCAGAACACGTAAAATGCCTTATAATTGGCGCTGGCCCAGCCGGTTACACAGCCGGAATATATACTTCTCGCGCCGACCTCAAACCGCTTTTGATTGAAGGAATGCAACCAGGCGGACAATTGACTATCACTAACGAAGTGGAAAACTTCCCTGGCTACCCCGAAGGTTCGTCCGGTCCCGTCATTATGGACGACATCCGCAACCAGGCGCTTCACGTGGGCACTGAAATGCGTCCGGGAATAATCACCAAGGTCGATTTTTCATCACGTCCCTTCCACTGCTGGCTAGACGACGAACAGGAAATCATCGCCGACACCGTCATTGTGGCCACCGGCGCCAACGCACGTTGGATTGGAATGCCGAACGAACAGAAGTTCCGCGGTTTCGGTGTTTCCACCTGCGCGACCTGCGACGGCAACTTCTTCCGTAACAAAACCACCGTCGTCATCGGCGGAGGCGATACAGCCTTGGAAGATGCCCTCTATCTGGCTCAACTCTGCACGAAAGTCTATATCGTTCACCGCCGCGACCAATTCCGTGGCACGATGGCGCTGCAAAAACAAGTGCTCAACACCGCCAACATCGAAGTCGTTTGGAACACCGTTCCCGTTGACATCCTAGGTGAACAAAAAGGTTTCATTAAAAAGGTCACCGGCCTGCAAGTGCGCAACGTCCAAACCAACGAAGAACAGACACTGCCCGTTGACGGCGTATTCGAAGCCATCGGCGTGACACCCGTCTCCGACCTTTTCAAAGGCCAGCTTGATATGAACGAACAGGGCTATATCATCACCAAACCGGGCACCGGCCGCACCAACGTGGAAGGCGTGTTCGCCGCAGGTGACGTTCAAGACCCCTACTATCGCCAAGCCATCGTGGCTGCCGCCTCCGGAGCCGTCGCCGGCATCGAAGCCTCCAGATTCCTGATGGAACAATAGTTAATGCGGTAATGTTATAATACGACAATACGATAATGCGTATAATTGTAGAAATGTATAAATGTAGAAGAGTAGAGATGCGATTACCTATTCTTGAAACTTGAAACCTGTTTCGACGCAGCAAGCGAAAGCAAAGGCATAACTTGTTTGGCTTTGCAGAGCTGCAAGGAGAATATGAACGAAGTGAATAAACCTGAAACTTGAAACCCTCAACCCCGACACTATATTCCACTTTCTATGAAAGAAGAAAAAGACCAAAACATACTCGACGAAATCACCAATGACGAATACAAATACGGCTTTGTATCCGACATTGACGTAGAAGAATTTCCCAAAGGTCTCAACGAAGACATCATCCGGATGATATCCGCTCGCAAAGAGGAACCCGAATGGCTTTTGGAATTCCGGCTCAAAGCCTACCGCTATTGGACCACTTTGGAAGAACCGAATTGGGGACATTTAAAATTCCCGAAACCGGATTATCAAGACATCACCTATCTGGCCATTCCCAAGAAGAAAAAACAACTCGGCTCGATGGACGAAGTAGATCCAGAGTTGGTTGACACTTTCAACAAACTCGGCATTTCATTGGACGAACAGAAAGTTTTAGCTGGCGTGGCTGTTGACGCCGTTATGGATTCCGTATCCGTAAAGACCACATTTTCAGAAACATTAAAGAAAGATGGCATCATCTTCTGTTCCTTTGGAGAGGCCGTCAAACAATATCCGGATTTGGTAAAACAATATTTGGGTTCAGTGGTTCCCTACACCGACAATTTCTACGCCGCGCTCAACTCGGCCGTATTCAGTGAAGGGTCATTCTGCTACATTCCCAAAGGCGTACGCTGCCCCATCGAACTTTCCACCTACTTCCGCATCAATGCCGCCAAAACAGGCCAATTCGAACGCACGCTGCTGATTGCCGATGAAGGCGCATACGTCAGCTATATGGAAGGCTGTACCGCTCCGCAACGCGACGAGAACCAACTGCACGCAGCCGTCGTCGAACTGATTGCGATGAAAGACGCGGAAATCAAATATTCCACCGTACAGAACTGGTATCCAGGCGATAAAAACGGCAACGGCGGCATCTACAATCTGGTCACCAAGCGCGGACTCTGCAAAGGTGCCAACTCCAAGATAGCCTGGACTCAGGTGGAGACAGGCTCTGCCATCACGTGGAAATATCCCGGTTGCGTCCTCAAAGGCGACAATTCCGTGGGCGAGTTCTATTCCGTAGCCGTCACCAACAACTATCAACAGGCCGACACCGGCACCAAGATGGTTCACTTGGGACGTAACACACGCAGCCTGATCGTATCAAAAGGCATCTCCGCAGGACACAGCCAGAACAGCTACCGTGGTCTGGTCAAAGTCAACAAAAACGCTGAAAACGCCCGCAACTTCTCCCAATGCGACTCCCTTTTGATGGGCGACAAATGCGGTGCACACACCTGGCCGGACATCCAATGCGCGAACTCTTCCTCGGTTCTCGAACACGAAGCCACCACTTCCAAGATTTCCGACGACCAGCTTTTCTACTGCCAACAACGAGGCATCGACCAAGAAAGCGCCATCAGCCTTATTGTCAACGGCTATGCCAAAGAAGTCCTCAGCAAACTCCCGATGGAATTTGCCGTCGAAGCACAAAAACTACTCAGCATCAGCCTCGCCGGCAGCGTGGGATAGGAGGTAGATGGTTTCAGGTTTCAAGTTTCAGGTTTAAAAGGAATATACGTTTTCACTTTAATAATTAATTTTCAATCATTCTCGTGCAGTATTTCGGTATCGTGATTTCCGGACTCAAAAACGGTAGGAAATTTGGTTTTCCCACCGCCAATGTCAAGTTGGATAATGCTCCAAAAATTGACAAGGGAAGCTATGCCGTATGGGTAGAAACCAAAGGACAAAGACTCAAAGGAATGCTTTATGTTGGGACACGTCCAACGTTAAAACTCAAAGAGTTAACCTTTGAAATCAACATCTTTGATTCTCATCAAGACATATACGGAGAAAAGATTGCCTTTTCTATTGTGAAAAAGATTCGTGACGAAAAGAAATTCAAAGATACCGATGCTTTGATTGCGCAATTGAAGGAGGACAAAAAGGTCGCAAAAGATATTTTAGCCAACCCACGGCGTCGCCTCGCAAACAAAAAGGACGTTCCCGCCATTTTGCAGCTCATAGAACACGGCCGCAAACGCTTAGCCATTTTGGGAGTAGAGCAATGGCAGGGCGAATATCCGAATGAAGAAGCTATCCTCAATGACCTCGCCCTAAAACAAGGTCACGTTTACCTTTTAGACAACGTCATCGTTGCATACGCGGCCATCGTATTTGAAGATGACCCTTATTATAAGAACATTGATGGCAAATGGTTAAGTGACAATCCCTACGTCGTCATCCACCGCATTGCCGTCCATAACGACTACACGCACCGAGGAGTGGCTCGTTTTATTTTCCAATCAGCTGAGAAAATAGCGACAAAGAAATCTGTTTCCGCTTTCCGCATTGACACCCACTTACAAAATCATTATATGCGTAATCTCATCCGCAATTTCGGGTTCACCCTCTGCGGCATCGTACAGGTACGTGACGGCAAAAGACTCGCTTACGAGAAAACAATTTATTCCAATAATCAGCCTCAACTTTCACTATAGATTAGAAGGCGCAAACTTCTATACAACAGCTATATTAAATTGATAATTTTTCAAAAAAGAAACTGTCATCAAGACATTTTTCACCATATATAAAAGATTGCCCCAAGAAAACAACATCATTTTATAACCTTTTTGAAGAATGTTTCCCTACCAGAAATAGACTTGCAGAATCATTTACCTAAAAGTGGTTTGGCGATAAACCACATATTACAGTATAGCACGTTTAGCATTTTTTATTATTTTTGCACCCCAAAACGAAATTAGTGCAATAATGAAGAAATTAAAGACCAACGAAGTCATACAACAAGTGGCCGCAGACCTTTTTCAGAAGTTCGGATTTGAAAAAACTTCTATGGAAGAGATTGCACATAAGGCACATAAGGCCAAACGTTCCATTTACAACCACTTCAACAGCAAGGAAGCGCTTTTCGTGGCCAACGTGCAAGATGAACTGACCAACATCCGTGAGCGCTTGCAGCTGATTGTCAATGATGACAATCAGCTGGTGCTGCCAAGACTCAAGCAATATCTGCTTCAGCGTATGGAACTTATCGCGCAATCAAGAACATTGCGCGTGGCTATGAAAGACAATCTCGCCGCCGAAGACAGTTTCCGGTTCGAAGAGCTCAAAGAGGTGATGAAGGCATTCGCCCAATGGGAGCACAACGTCTTTAAAAAAGTATGGTACGCCAAGCCGACGACAGACAACACCGATATCGTTGAGCAACAAGCCATTGCCTTCGCCGATATGCTACAGGTCACCCTCAACGGACTGAGCCACACTTTTTTTAAAGAAGACAAATTCGAACAATATAAAAATTCGTATGAAATGCTGATTAATCTGATTGTGAACAGCGTGTTTAATACGTTTGTGGGAAGTGAGAAGTGAAAATTAACAATTAACAATATGAAAAGACTTTTTATCATTACAGCATTGATTCTTACCGCCACCATTTTGGGTGCGTGCCATCGCGAGGTAAGACAGTTGACGGGCAACTACAGTTACAAGATTTCCGGCGAAGCGACCGTCTCAGATGCGGACGGTGAAACTTCGTACCTTATGGTCAGCAAGCGCGGACAAATGAACATCCTGCGCGACCGCAACGACAAAGACAAAGTGCTCATCACGATGAACGAGACCGCCGGCGGGGTCTATTCCTTCACCGCCACGGTCAAAAGCGACTCGCTGATTCTGGACCCGTACCAATTCACCACCAACATCTTGTCAGAGGCCAGCCTCAATCCTTTCCAAGATGAAAACGCGACCTTGGTTTTCCAAATTGATGTGTCTGGAAGCGGTTTCAGCAACGATGATATCATCATCATCAACGAGCAGTGGAGCGGTCGCCAAAGTTCCGGCCATGCCACATTAGCCGCCCCGAAGATGACGATGATTGCGGAGCGGAACTAATTTACAATTGAAAATTGATTTTTGGGAGTCGCATTAACAAACCTTAAACTTTAAACCTTAAACTTTAAACCTTAAACTTTAAACCTTAAACTTTAAACCTTAAACTTTAAACCTTAAACTTTAAACCCTGAATATGAGACCCTACCCCTTCCTGTCCCCCCTATTTTGCGCCGCAGCCCTATCTTCGCTATTCCTGCTCGGCGCGTGCAAACATAAAGAGCAAGTCGCGGAGCGCGAGCCCGTGCGCGTGGAGCTGATGGCTATCGACAGTGCCAACGGCGAACTCACGCGCACCTACGTGGGCGAGGTGGAAGCTCGCGAGAGTGTGGCGCTGAGTTTCCCTACGGGCGGCAAAGTCGAGCAAGTGCTCGTGCACGAAGGCGACAACGTGCGCGCCGGCCAGAAATTAGTAACGGTGAACAAAAGCACCGCGCAGCACGCCTACAACTCCGCCAAAGCGCAACTCGACCAGGCCGAAGACGCCTACAAGCGCCTGAAGAAAGTCTATGAGCAGGGCTCTTTGGCAGAAGTGAAATGGGTGGAGATGCTCACCGCCCTGGAAAAAGCCCGTTCCTTGGAGCAGATTGCCAGGAAGCAGCTGGCCGACTGCGCCCTGATAGCGCCGTCATCCGGCGTCATCGGCGAGTGTCACGCCAAGGCTGGCGGCTCGCTGATTCCGGGCGAACCCGTGGTCACCATCATGGATGTGAGCCGCGTGGCAGTCACCTTTTCCGTGCCGGAAAGCGAAATCGAGAACGTGACCGAAGGCCAAGAGGTAACCGTTTGCGTGCCCGCCTTGGACAATCTCCAACTGTCGGGAAAGATTACAGAGCGCAGTATGAGTGCCAGCAAAGTATCCCACAGCTACGACGTGAAAGTGGATTTGCCCAATGCCAACAAAAAGCTGTTGCCCGGCATGGTGTGCAAGGCCTACCTACAGGCGCCCAACAGTAAGGGCATCATCGTGCCCGCCAAGTGCGTGCAAACCCGTCCTGACGGGCAAAGCGTCTGGATTGTGCGCAACGGCAAGGCCGAGCGCCGTAACGTCACCGCCTCCGAATTCGTGGCCAACGGCGTGCTCATCACCTCTGGCCTGCGCCCCGGCGACACCGTCGTGACCGCTGGAATGGAGAAACTGTACGGGGGAGCGAGAGTTGCGCGATAGTTTCAAGAATATGCTTTAACAACTTATAAACTTCGACATTGACAATTGACTTTTTCTGCATTTAGCTATTAGCTTTTGGCTTTTAGCAATCAGCGATTT
>JAZRYT010000155.1:0-2738 GCA_045600905.1 Bacteroidales bacterium | reverse complement strand
GCGCCGCCTACCGGCGTGGCGCTGCCTCTGGTAACCCTGGGCGGAAATGCTACCGCTTTGTTTATGGCGGAGCTGGGAATCGTGTATAATATATCCAAACAGACCAAACAGACGGCACAGGAGTGAATATGAAAGTAATCGTTTCCTGCGGCGGCACCGGCGGACACATTTATCCGGGCATTGCCATCGCAGATAAAATCAAAAAGGAAAATCCCGATGCAGAAATCCTGTTCATTGGGGCAGACAATAAAATGGAGATGCAGCGCGTCCCCGAAGCAGGCTATCCTATCGAAGGATTGACGATTTACGGTATCAGCCGCGACTTTTCCTGGAACGGCATTAAGAAAAATGTCAAGTTGCCTTTCGTTCTGATGGGTGCGATGCGCAAGGCTAAAAAGATCATTCACGAATTTCAGCCTGATATCGCCATTGGAGTAGGGGGCTTTGCCAGCGGTCCGGCTTTGAAGGCCGCCGACCAGTTGGGCATTCCCACGATGTTGCAGGAACAAAACTCCTATCCGGGCGTTACCAACAAGATGTTGGCACCGAAAGCCAAACGCATCTGCGTGGCTTACGATGGATTAGAGAAATATTTCCCGGCAGAAAAAATCGTTAAGACGGGCAACCCCATCCGTGCGGAAATTCTAAATATCCAACGCAAGGATCCCAAAGCCTACAAGTTCTTCAACTTTGTACCTGAAAAGAAAACTGTTTTGGTAGTCGGTGGCAGTCTTGGTGCCCTGACACTCAACAAGACGATGGCCGCCAATTTAGATGCCTTCCGCAAAGCGGATATCCAGCTGTTGTGGCAAACGGGAGAGCAGTACTTCCGCAATATTGACTCTAAGTTGTTGGCTGAACAGGACGAACACATCCGCATAGTACCGTTTATCAAGAATATGAACGATGCCTACAGTATGGCTGACATCATCGTCTCCCGTGCCGGCGCACTCGCCTTAGCCGAGCTCGCTATTGTTGGCGTGCCTACGATTCTTGTGCCGTTCCCGTATGCCGCTGAAGATCACCAGACCTACAATGCTAAGGCGCTGTCGTCAAAAGACGCTGCCATCCTCATTGCGGACAAAGACGCGCAACAGAAGCTCATACCCGAACTGATGGCTTTGGCGCAGGACAACGCGCGTTGTGCGCAAATGAGCGAAAACTTACGCCCGTTCGCACAACCGGCAGCTATTAACGCAATATACGAAGAGATCAAGAAAATAACCCAATAGGACTATTTTTTTATCCTGGGGAAAGGTATGGGAACCTGATAGTACGAGCGAACCGGCTCACCTTTGATTTCTTCAGGTTTCCATTTGGGCAGAATGCTGATTACACGCACGGCCTCAGCATCGCACTCGGGCGATAATGAGATCTTGACTTTCGCGTCTGACACACTGCCGTCCTTGTCGATAACGAAATTCACCAAAACCACGCCTTGAACACTGCCGTTAAGGACAGATTCAGGATATTGAATATTTTCATCTATAAAGGCATTTAAAGAATCCAGACCGCCTGGAAATTCAGGCATAGTCTCAACTATACCCATAAATTGGTCTGAATCCGTATCTAAGATAGCTTCTTCTGGCAAGAAATTGTTGAAGTTGCTTTTGGACGTGTCGGAGACGAAGTCCGTCCCCGTGAAATCATATCTATTCGTATTAACTACATCTTCGATTCCAGTGTGTGTTTCGGCGCTGTCTCTGCTCTTAGTTTTGCGCTCCTTGCGTATATTAGTCACAGATGCATCCACTGCGCCCATCGGAGCTAAAGCATCTGTAATAGGTCGGCCTTCGCTTTTGCAAGTCGGTTGTGAAGTTGGGGATTGATCGTTTCCCCCCAATTCCGAGAGGGACCGAGACATCCCACATCCGGCGGAGGAGATGGCCAGTCCGACGGAAAGCCCCGTTAATACCACGGCTTTGCCCAGATGTTGTCGTTTGCGCAACTCGTTTTCCAAGTATCGCAACTCTGACTCGCAACGTGGGCACGTGCCAGCGCAGTCTCCCTGATAATGACACTCTTCCACGATGAGCGCGATGTCGTTTTCCTCCGCAATCTTCTGACGGATTTCCTTTAAAATCTTACAAGTGCTTTTTCCTTTGAACATAATGTGATAATGCGGTAATGTGGTGATGAATAATAGTTGAGAAACTGAGGAAATACAAAAAAGTAGAAGCTACAAATTACCGCCATACTTTTCCAACCAGTTTTGCGCCTTTTCGTAATCCGGATAATGCGAGCGCAGCAGGGTCCAGAATTTGTGCGAGTGATTCATCATAATGGTGTGGACGAGTTCGTGCACGATGACGTAGTCAATCACGAACTTGGGTGCTTTCACCAGACGCCAGTTCAAGGAAATGTTTTTCAGAGATGAACAGTTGCCCCACTTGCGTTTTTCGGTGCGGACAAAGAGCTTGTTATATGGCAGATTCAACGCGATTGAAAGCTGCTCGGCGCGTTCATCAAAGTACTTTTTTGCCACCGATTTCAGCCAGTTTTCCTGTACGGTGATGTCCGTCAGATTGCGACTTGCCCGAATCGTGTGGTGCTCTTCGTTAATGACGACTTTATTGGCATACTTCGTGTCGTAGAAGTAAGTGTATCGGTTGCCGAACAGCAGCAACTCGTTGAACTGCAATTGGATTTTCTCCCGATTCAGGAAAAAGGCCTGTTTCTTTTCAATCCAGGACTGCCGTTTTTCCAGAAATTCCTCAATTTTTGCCTTGGGAAAAAGC
>JAZRYT010000154.1:0-4795 GCA_045600905.1 Bacteroidales bacterium | reverse complement strand
GAAACCTTGGTTCAAAAGGTTTTCAAATAAATCGCCCAACAGTTGTTCCTTGCTTGTGTAGGCCATTCTGTATTTCTGGAACAATTCAACAACTTCAACCAGCACCTTGCCATTTTGCAAAAACAGTTTTTCGTTGTAAACCTCGCGGAAAGCAAAGACTTGGCAAGACAGCATTTTTGTTTTCTGGAATTTATCCACCAATTCCTTTTCAAGTTCATTGCGTCGTTTGCCCGTAAACTGGTCGAGCGTTTTTCGGATATAATCGTTTTCCAAATAGAAGACATCTTCTTTCAGAAAATCTTTCATTCCGATCTGGAACAAGCCCAACAGTCTTTCATACAGCTTATAATAGTTGTCACTTCCGTCAACATACTGGAAATACATAATATCGTCGGGGGCATTGTGCATTTCCTCGTCAACGAACTTGCAGATAAACAAGGAAAGCAACTTGTTGAAGGCGTTTTCCTTATCGCTTATGCTATTATGACGGAGTATTTCGCGGAAAGCATCGGTAATGCCGTCTTCTTTCCTAAATGGTTTCAGTTTGCCGAATTTAATAGGCAAATTACCGTTTTTGTAAGCAGTGGCATCATTGCCGAAAATGATATTATTGTCGTAAACCTTTTTGGAATAAGTCTCATCCCAAACGATAAAAGCATCTTGTGCCGTTGAAGCATTCTTGAAAATCAACACGGAACTGTCTTCCCTTGCCAAGGCTTCCACATTCTCATCGTCATAACTGCGGACAACTTCTTCCTGAAAAGTTATTTCGTCCTTATCTTCGTCATAATCCGAGGCATATAATTGAAGCCATTTTGCGGAACGTGCCTGAGCCCAATACGAAAACAACTGCTTGCCATCAGGGTCTTCAAACATTTCTTTTCGCGCATCCTTGTAATCGCTACCGGCACGTTTGCATTCAATTATCAGATAAACATTTTGCGGATTACCCTTATCGTCTTTATCATAAACCGTTATGTCGGCGCGTCCGCTTTTGCCCGTATGACCGAGGGTCCAGCTCTTTTCAAGAAAGATTGTTTGCGGTTCATAGCCTTTTTCCAACAGCCGGCAGACACATTCAAGCACCACAAAATTCTCAGGCTGACTGAAATTCGTAGTCGTATTTGCTCCTGTGTCTAAATTCGACGGATAGATGATTTTCCCTTCCGAGAAATCCACCTGAATATCGCAACCATGATTGGAAAAATGTTTCAAGAACAAAGCCCCTGATTTAACAAAACCAAGTTTTTCAAGAACCTTATGAAGATTATCCTTAGTTATCATACTATCTTTATTTCGAAAAATGAAATTGGATTGTTTTTCAATTTGTTTGCTTTCACCAATGTTTAAATACACTTGTTAATCCTTTGGAGATTTTTCGTTTCCCACAGATAGTTGTCGGAAAGACGTTTGAAGAACAACAGGGAAAGGATGTATGATTTGTAATCTTCCACCTTGTCGCGTAGAATGTCGGCCATGCCGAAAAGCGTGTTGCCTAAAGCCTGTTTGGTTATCATTATTTAGTCAGTTTGATAGTATTAAATGCAAAATAATTATGATATAATGTATATAAACATACAAAAATAGAAAAAAAATGTATTTTTCATTAAGAACGCTGATGTTTTGTGCGTTTTTTAGTATAAAAGTTACTCCTTACTTCAGCAAAACATCCAGAAAATATTTTATAACATAATCCATAGTGTTGATAAAAGGATTGTTCATAATCAAATTTCCATAAAACACTGATTATAACATTTTTCCACCATCATCATCCTGAACTTATAGCAATTAAATAATGTAGTATTTTTGCGGCTGCGATTAGAGGAAGATTCTTCCCTTCAACAACTGATTTGCAAGAAATATATCTTCTTCTTTTTTGAAACTAAAAAGATATGAAAATCGTTTTCTTAGAACCACTTGGATTCTCGTTAGGCACATTGGATCACGACTGCGAAAGACTTCGACAATTAGGTCACGAGGTAATCCTATTTCCCGATAAGCGTCCTGAACTGAACATTGAGCGCGCCCAAGATGCAGACATCGTGGTGCAGACCGATATGCCAATGGACGCAACCTTTTTTGAGGCTTGTCCCAAATTGAAGATGCTGGCCACTGCCATCGTAGGGCTCAACCATCTTGACTTAGCCTATTGCAAACGCCATCATATCACGGTCACCAATGCGGCTGGCTACTCCACCGAGGCGGTGGCAGAACTCACCGTCGGGATGATGTTAGCCCTGTTTCGCCATATTGCAGAGAATGATCGGGTCACCAGAAACTGGCCAGGACACGCCATTCTCCCTGGCTACGAGCTGAAAGGCAAGACCGTGGGACTCATCGGTATGGGGGCTATCGGGCGGCGCACTGCCGAGCTGCTCCGCGCTTTCGGCTGCCACCTCATTGCCTGGAACCGCTCCCCCATCTCTATTGAAGGCATCCACTTCGTCGATAAAGAGACGCTCCTGCGCACCGCGGACATCGTGTCCATCCATCTTGCACTTTCTGAAGAGACCTGCGATTTCATAACCTACAAGGACTTACAACTGATGAAAAAAAGTGCCGTGCTCATCAACACTGCACGCGGACCCATCGTCAACAATCCCGACCTGGCGCGAGCACTCACCGAGGGCACTATTGCTGGCGCTGCATTGGACGTGTATGCTGGCGAACCACCTCTCTTCTACGGCGAACCACCGATGAAGGCTGACAACCCACTGCTCACTGCGCCCAACACACTGCTGCTTCCGCACATCGGCTTCGGCACTACCGAGACACAACAACTCCGCATGCAAATCGTACTGGACAATATTCAGAAGTTTGTGGAGAAAGAGTCGTAACTGAAGACAGGTAACGAAAGTGCGAAAAAGAAAGAAAATATGGTATTTTATGTTTTGTATCAATAGGAAGAATATTTACAAAGCATGCGAATCCATCTACCGCCGACACCCTTATTAAAATCGGCCTGTTCTTGTTCTACTTCGCCATTGCTCTCATTAATCATCGGAACTGGAACTCCGCCAGATTTCCTTCCAAAATCCGAGTCTGATATCCAAAAATCATAATTTCCCGTATAAATGCACATATTTGCGAGTTTATGGTTCGGATCGCCCTCATGGGTGTACATAAGATATAGATATGGACCACCTGCTCCCTGATTAAGGTCACCATTGAGATTATTATCATAGGTGTTTACTCTCACATATTTCTTTCCTTTGTACATGTAGGTAAAACCCGCCTCTCTTTTGCCTGAAGCATGAAGAACAATAACGTCGGTAATAGGATTTGGATAGGCAGCGCATTTTTTGGCACCATGAAGGAAGATGTCCGCACCTCCTGCACCTTTATTCAAATCCGCAACAATTCTGACATCCATTAATTTATTGAATGTCAAAGATCCCCAATTGTCCAACTCAAGATAACATATAGGGGCAACTAACCCATAATTAATAAGCAGCTCCATATATCCCAAACTTGCTGAATATTCGAGATAGGTAATTCCATACAAATCGGCTGTACCTTGATCCCAGGTGATGCCCAATTCAGTGGAAAATATTTTAATGCTTTCCTTTTCGTCTTTCGGCATATAGAACGCAATATCGTAATGTCCCTTCCATTGAATACTGTTCAATTGCTCAACCACCTGTTGATTGAGGTCTGAAATCTTTGCCTTGAGTTCATCCTCATCGGTGGCTGTCAATACGAAGTAAAAGCCACGGTCTGCATTAAGCACTTCCTGATAGGCTTCTATTACAGACAGATGTTCTTCCCTAATAGCAGCTAATAACACTGTATCCTCGGTGACGGGCTTCTCTATGCCAACTTTAAAGAAACAAGTGTACTCGTTTTCTTTAGGTTTGCACGAAGAGAATCCTATACACAATATTAAGGCAAGTATGGGAAAAAAGAGTGATTTTTTCATAAAATATTTCGGGACTTCCATTATTACACATTTCACGCCGCACCTCCAAATTTTGCGAAGTCCATTAAACAAAATCAAAAAGTAAACGACACTGCAAAGGTACAAAATTATCTTACAATCCACCTTGTTTTGCGGAGAATAAAATAGAAAGCAGTATTATTTAACTGAAACACAGCATCATAACCACTAACATGGTATTAGTTAGTGTAGCAGGTAAAGCGCCATTCCCCGCTGCAAGGCATCCTCGGAATTTTCGGGTATGATGATGGGAAAAAAACCTTGCATTTCTTTACAGAAAACACGTTGGAGTGTGTTTTCCAAATGGGGATACAAATAGAGTTTCCCCGTGATGTAAAAGGCCTCCGGATGACTTTTCTTACATTGCTTGACAAATTTCAGAATTCGTTCAGCAACATCTTGAGCATTTGCCGTACAGCGTGCCGATAAGACCTCCAAACTTTCCTTCACTTCAACATCACATTGTACGTGAATATCTTTTCCCGATATTGTGACGATTCTATCTGTCGCCTTGTACTTATTGAAAACTTCCAATTGACATGCAAGATCAGCCAAGTCGTCATCGGACATATCAATATTGAATCTTCCGCGCACAATGTCTGCCAGACTTCCATCAAAAAAAACCTGGGAATCCTGCCAAGAATATTTGTTTCTCGCATCTTGTGTTATCATAGCCGCAGAGAAGTAGTTGTTTTGGAGATTGAGCAGGATGAAACGTTCCGTTAGCGGTTGCGAAAGACCGCGCGCCGCCAATACTTCCTCGTGCTCAATGGTGATGTTTTCTCGAGGCACAGTCGGAAAACTATCCTCAAGCTCTGGGTCTGTAAAGGCGTCTGAAACCACTACGCGTGTAGCCTT
>JAZRYT010000153.1:0-10759 GCA_045600905.1 Bacteroidales bacterium | reverse complement strand
TTGAAAACTCCGCGCCCTACGCGCTTTTTTATTACTTTTGCGGCTTTGTTTTTCAATTGTGCGCAAATACGGCATAAAGGCTGTAAAACAATATCATATAGTATTTTACAAATACAAAATTGGAATCTAAAGACACATTATAAGGAATTTCTACAATGGCAACAAAAAAGAACTCATCCACCAAGAAACGTGGTTTTTGGAAGACTTTTGGACTGATTGTCCTCATCTGTTTCCTTCTCAGCATATTCTTCACCGTTATTTTCCGCTGGGTCAATCCGCCGATTACACCGTTGATGGTCATCCGTAAAATACAATACGGCTATCCCATTGAAAAGCAATGGAAACCTATAGAAGAGATTTCTCCCTATATGTACAAGGCAGCCATTGCTTCCGAAGACTGCTACTTTTTAGGGCACAAGGGCTTTGACGTCATCGCTTTGGACATCGTAATGCAGGAGCGCAAGAACGGCGTGCGCAAACGTGGCGGCAGCACCATCTCGCAACAAACAGCCAAGAACGTCTTCTGCTGGCCGCGAAGCTCGTGGATTCGCAAAGGATTGGAAACTTATTACACATTCCTCATTGAAACCTTCTGGTCAAAGGAACGCATTATGGAGGTTTATCTAAACGTCATTGAAATGGGCCCCGGCATCTACGGCGCGGAAGCAGCCGCACAACACTATTTCCACCGCAGCGCCAAAAATCTGAGCGCGCACCAGGCTGCCCTCATCACGGCCTGCTACCCCGCCCCACTGCATCGCGACCCGTCCCATCCGTCCGGGTACCTAAGTCGCCAGGCTGGCATCATCCAAGGACGTATGGCACGCTACGGCACCCCGAAGTTCACGAAAGAATACATCGCAGGCTGCCAAAAACGCTATAAGAAAGCTGTGGCCAAAATGGAGAAAAGGAGAAAGGTTCGGAAGAAGTAGGTTTCAGGTTTCAAGTTTCAAGACAGATGGACAATATTTATGACACCCCCTATCGTATGAAGAGTGTGCTACTCATTCTATGCTGGACTATTCTGTCCATCTCGGCACTTTGGGCTCAGGGAGTGACTCGGCAATACCAGCGGCTGCTCACCGACCCAGAGGGCTACGTGGTTTACCGCACAACGTCACCCATCACCATTGACGGCATTCCCGACGAGGCCGCGTGGGCAAGCGCCCCCGTCATCGACAATTTCCGAGACATCAGCGGCGAAGGATTTCCCCTTCCACTCTTCCGCACTGCCGCCCACATTCTCTGGGATGACCAGTATCTCTATGTGTCAGCCGTATTGGAAGAACCCAACGTGTGGGCATACATCACCCGCCACGACCAAATCATCTACGAGGAACCCGACTTCGAGATTTTCATCGACCCCGACAACGACGGTCAAAACTACTACGAGATGGAGGCCAATGCCTTGGGTACGCTCTTCGACCTCTTCCTCACCCGACCCTACTTCACGTCAGTCGGCACCTACATCAACTTCGGCTGGGACGCGCCCGGCGTCAAAGTGGCCACCCACATCAACGGCACCCTCAACGACGCCTCCGACACCGACCAGGGCTGGAGCATCGAATGGGCCATCCCCTACCGGGCCATCTCCAACATCTTCGACACGCTCATCACCGCCGGCAGCTACTGGCATCTCGGTTTCTCTCGTGTTGAGTGGCAGACCCAGCAGGACAATGGCATCACGAGCCGCAAACGTACAGACACCGATTCCCTCGTACCCGAATACAACTGGACCTGGCCGGCCACGGGAAAAATCAACATGCACATGCCCGAACGCTGGAACTACCTCTACTTCTCCGACAAGGCCGCCGGCACCGACACCTTCCACTATCCCGCCGACCACAATCTCGAGAAACTGCTTTGGGCGATATATTACGCGCAATACCAACAGTATGATGCCACCGGACGCTTCTTCCAGAAACTCAAGCAATTAAAGCTCAGCAAAGAAGACCTCGCGCTGCTGCCCCCTGGCGCTACAATCACGATGGAGGCAACCACCCGCAAATTCGAAGTCACCATCACCAAAGCCGACGGCAGCACCATCAGCATCGATGAATGCCATTTTCTTAGAAGAAGGGCCTTTGACATTGACCATTGACTTTGCCATCACTTCTCACTTTAAACTTTAAACCTTAAACTTTAAACTTTAAACCTTAACCCCTCTATGCACCGCATCCTACCATTCCTACTTTTCTTAGTCACCATGGCTTTTTGTCAGGCGTCAGCGCAAAGTACGCCCGTAAAGGTCTATGGCTGGTGCTCGTGGGACCAAGAGCGCGTGTCGGAGGATAGTCTGCGCGCCATCATAACATCCTGGAAGAGCCACGGCATCACGGGCATCTGCATGAATTGCGGATTCGACACGGAGAAGACCGCGCGCTGTGCCGCCATTGCCAATGAAGTGGGGCTGGAATACCAAGCCTGGGCGCCCACGATGCTGCAGGGCGGAATGGACTCCACCTGGTACACCGTCAACCGTTGGGATTACTATCAGACACTCGACCCGCGCAATCCTGCCGTGATTGATTGGCTGATACAGCAGTATCTGGCTCTGGCTCGCATTCCCCATGTCGATTACGTGCAGTTCGACTACATCCGCTATGCGGACGTCATCCTGGCGGAGGGGCTGTGGGACAAGTACCAAGAGCGCATCCACCACAACTGGCGCGATGCACAAGGCCGCGTTTGCGAATATCCGGGCGCGGACTACTGCTATTGCGACCAATGCTGCGCCGACTTCAAAGCCCAGACCGGCATCGACATCAAAGCCCAATTGGCCGCGGGCATCGACCCCGCCACCATTCCCGAGTGGGCGTAGTTCCGCTGCGACAACATCACGCACTTGGTAGATACCATCTGCCAGGTACTGCACGCGCACGGCTACAAAGCCAGTGCCGACGTATTCCCGGGACCGCGCAGCTACGCCGAGCCGATGGTGCGCCAGCAATGGGACCGCTGGCATTGCGACCTCTTTTTCCCGATGAACTACAATGACTTCTACAAAGAGTCAGCCCAGTGGGTGGGCAAAGTGACAAAAGAAGCTGTTAAGAGTACGAACACGCCCGTCATCAGCGGACTGTTCCTCTGCCGCGACTGGCAGCACCGCGCCACCGTCACCGACCCCGAAGGATTAGGACTCTCGCCCAAGGAGTTGAAGATTGCCGCCAGGAAATCCCTGAAAGCCGGTGCCGCCGGCATCTGCCTTTTCACCCCGGATAGAATGACGGAGAAACATTGGAAAGCGTTGAAGAAAGTGACTTTTCGGAAAAAAAAGAAACAGTAAACGCCAAGTGATACGGTTTAACGATATGTGCTTTTCTTGATAAAAAAATGAACAACAATAGATTATACTTCATTCTTATTGCGATTTTTCTAATTACAGTTTGTTCTTCCTGCAAGAAGCAGCACTCGCACGTAAGCACCGAAACTATCAGCCATTCGTTATATATAGAGACATACCGGATTTATTCGGGCGGTGTCTTTGATGGGGATGCGTATGAAGTTTACCTGACAGATTCCACAAAATTCAGAGCTTATTTAGGAGATTATGACGAGCACAAGTGGCCACAGATAATCGACCAAGGCGATGCAGTGAAAATCACATGGCAGGATGTACGACCCTTTAGGCATAGAAAATTCAGATGCGACATAAAATCTCTTAAATCAGCAGGGGCTGATGATTTGACTCATTCCGAATATCATCCTAATTAATGATTAAAAAGTACTCGAAATCAAGTTAAAGCTTATGGTCTGAGGCAGCTAATAGGAACCACATATACACCATCCGTGCGCTGATAGGCGTACTGCCCTACACCTGTCAATACCATTTGAAAAGACGGTCCATACATCTTTTCAGTATCTATTTTTTTAGAAAGAAGCAACAGATTTTTCGCACCTTCCTCTATCAATGTATCTCCGCCAAGTTTGATCTCGACCAAACCATAATGGCCATTTCGCAAATGCAAAACCGCATCACACTCTAATCCATTATTGTCACGGTAATGATAGACATTGCCGTCTAAAGATTCCGTATAGACTCTTAAATCTCTGACAGCCATAGTTTCAAAAAACAATCCCAGAGTATTCAAATCTTTCATCAAATCATTCGGGCCAACACCTAACGAAGCCGTAGCAATGCTCGGATCAACAAAATAAAGCGTGTCACTCGTACGAATAGCTGCTTTAGAACGCAGATTGGGATTCCATGCTGGCAGGTCTTCAACCACAAAAAGTTTTTTCAAAGCCACCAAATAAGAACGTATCGTTTCATCAGATATATTAGTTTTTTCATGTTTTGAAAAATCTGCCGCTATAGTTCCGACTGATACTTGAGTAGCTTGATGACGAGCACAACAACGTAACAACAAACGAGTGCTTTGTTCACTTCTGCCGACCCTATCGACTTCTTTCATTTCTCTTTTTGCAATGGCATCAACATAGTTATACGATTGCATTAAAGCCACTTTCTCGGATTTTCCAATGGCTCTTGGCCAACCACCACGACATATAAGACAACATAGTTCACGAAGTGTTATATCGTTCGATCGGGCTGGGCAAAACGCATCAGAAAACAACGCAGAAAGACTTACCGAGCCATTTGAATCTTCTGATTCCCACAAGGACATCGGACGCATTTTCACCCATCCCACTCGGCCGGTTCCCGAATGTATCATTTTACTTTGATCAACTGGTTCCGCTGAACCCGTGAAAATAATTTGTCCTTCTCGGCCTCTATGATCAACTAAAAAACGTGCAGCATCCCATAATTGAGGAATTCTTTGCCACTCATCAATCAACCGCGGTGTTGAACCTTCTAATAAAACATTGATATCCATTTCCGCCAATCTCGAATTGATTGCCTGCGTCTTCGGATCATTCATATACAAGGCACTTGCCGCCTGCTGTTCTGCAGTTGTTGTCTTCCCACACCATTTTGCACCTTCTATCAGCACTATGCCTGCCGCCTCTAACTGATTCTCCAATTGGCTGTCAACAACACGTTTTTTATAATTCATTTTATCAATCATAAACATCATTTTTTACTGACCGCAAAAATACAAAAAAATCATTATACAACAACGGTTTACAAAAAATAATTTTGCAATTTGGAGATTTTTCATTTGGCAATTTGAAGATTCTTCATTTGGCAATTTGGAGATTTTTTATTGGGCAATTTGGAGATTTTCCCACAACACCTTTCAAACCTACTTCCGTGCCTTCGGATACGAGAAGATGATTTCCATCGTTGCAACATCCTGATCACGTTCCAGCATCTTCATTCTGTATTTCACGCGCTTGCCCTTGGGCAGTCCCCACTCATCCTGCGGATTGGTGATTAGCACTATGATACGACATTTGCCCTCCCACGCATCGTATAAATCATTGATGTCTTTACAAGAAAGAGGCATTTTGCTGTCGGGCGACAACCCCAGTAGAAACGTAACGGATTGTTTATCAGCAGAATCCACCTTGCTAACATTCTCAAATTCACTCAAATAATCGTCAAGTGTTTTGGCCGAGCAGGAATGATAAAGGTATGTGTCTATGGAGTCTTGACTGAAAAAAGTACGGAATTTCAGCCACGAGCAACTGGAAACTTTTGTTGAAGCACTGTCAAACTCAAGACCGGCACTATCAAAACAACGGCGCGGAGAAGACAAGTAATAGTACATTGCATCTTGCATAGCACTATCCGTTGGCGCACTGGATACCACATAAACCTCTTGGATGCCCGATCGCAAGTTTTCACGCACAAAATCCAGGCTTTCCTCTTTCGTCAGAACTGTTGGATTCTTCATCTGAATATGTGCAACGGTATTGAGAATCGACGAACAAGAACTGAACAATACAATAGTAGCCATAACGACCAAGATACCTGTTAAAAGTGTTCTTTTCATTGTTTCGATTTTTATGTTAACAATCATTTTTTAAGAGGCACCAAAAGTACGAAATAAACAAAAACAAGCACAATATTCCTCACCCATTTTGCGCAATGAGATCCCTTCGCTGCGCTCCGCTCGGGATGATGGCCGCTTCAAACGCGCAAAGAGATCCCTTCACCTCCTCTTACCGTCGGAGGTTCGGGATGACGGTCGCACTTGGGGGAAACGATTCGGCGGCGGAAAATATTGAGGAAAAGCAATCCCGTGGTGCCGCCGTCACAGTGTCTGCGGCAGCACCAGCCACGAACCATTCGCACACATATTGCGCTGCCGCCCATACACGCGAGGACCGCACCGTCATCCCGAGCGCCCGACGACAGGAGGGAGCGAAGGGATCTCTAAAATAGAAAAAACGAAAACATGATTTTCACCACAAAAGTGGATTATCACTTCGGCAACAGGTAAAGAATTATTTTTTACAGATGCAGGATAATAGTATTAAAAATAATACTATTTTTGCACCGTCAAAATTGAGACAAGAACAACTATGAAAACAATAAAAGTCCGCGAAATAATCAAGATGCTAAAGGACGACGGATGGTATCTTGCCTACACAAAGGGAGATCACCGGCAGTTCAAGCATCCGACAAAGAAAGGAAAGGTCACTGTCAACAGGAAGCCATCGGACGATTTGAACGGCGATCTTTTGGACAATATTTTAAAACAAGCAGGGTTGAAGTAGCCCAAACATAAACACTTACTATATATGGAACAGATAAATGTAATGGTTGACTGGTGCGGAAAGAACTATGCGTCCTACATTAACGACCCGCGTATTAACGGCGTAATTCTTTCAACAGGCAAAACCCTTGACGAACTCCAACGGGAGACTGAAGATTCCTTGCAATTCCATTTGGAAAGTTGCATTGCGGATGGTGATCCTATTCCGGAAAGTATAAAAAACGGAGAATATGAACTTGTCTATGAGAAGCAGGTAAGCGCCATTTTGCACGAGGTTCAGCAATACACCACTTTGGCAGCCATCAGCCGTGTTACCGGCATACGGCACGCCCAATTGTCGCATTACGCCAGCGGACGCTCAAAACCGCGTCCAAGACAGCGCGAGCGCATCGTGGAAGGATTGCGCCAAATCTGCACATCCTGCCTTGCTTTATTGTGATATTGCCCGCTACAATAGATAAAACATGGACATATCAAATGAATGATTTCAACAAGGTTGCAAAAATAGTATTTTTTCAATCGGAAGCGACCTGATCGCATTTCATCTCAAACAGATGGGTAGTGGAATTTAAGACTTCTCAAATCCATCGGTCAAGGCAACTGCCGCATTCCCGGACAAACGCTACAGCTCGTCCAGAATACGTTTGAGGTCTTCCACACTGAACGTATAGACAACACGCGACCTTTTATCGCGACTATCGATATACTGATACTGGATTCCGCGATGGGCGGCAACGCATACTTGAAGCATATACACGGCGAGCGGATTGCCAGATGCGAAATTCTGCTTGATTTCCTCTTTATACAGAATGGAATCCGCACGAAGTGACTGCATCATCAGTCCATTGTCCTCTTGTACCGTATAATAATAGATCACGTATTGATCATTGAGGGCAATGGAATCCTGAATAATATTATCTACAACGTCGTAATGCTCCGGCTGGAAGTTTCGGACAACTTCATACAAGATTTCCAAAGCTCTATCCAAATTCAATGTGTCCGAGTCGTAATACGAGGTTAATTCTTCGTTGGAAATATATACTTCAATGGGTTTTGAGTCGGCAGTCGTCCGAACCCTGTAGCGGATGCCCAGTCCCAGTTCCGTCAATTTGGTCCAGAACGCGTCATCGTAAGTTAATAGAATCAATTGCGTCAAGTCGTTTTTCAGGGCATTAGCATCCAGCGTCGAAACATCCTCCACTTGCACATCGATCACCAAGTCTTCGTCTTGTATTTGCATGTGCTGCATCGTATCGCCATCTATGCCCAACGGAAGATAGCGTTTCTCATAGACTTCGACGGCATACGAGAAAGCGACATATTCAATGACGTGGTCGGATGATTCATCCGTCTTAAAAGTCCTACTGGGGGGATCCAGATTCAGAAATTCCTCGGTGGTATAAAACACTTCCATACCCCGATGCGTGTTCTTTTCCAGAAAAACGATACGCACACCTTTCAGGTGCTGATAAAACATATCCTTGGTGACAACGGCGCCTTCGTAGTCGTCGGGCACCGCAAGCAACCGGTTCATATCCATTTTGAGGGCAAAGGCGAGCGTCTTTTTCAGCACATCCAACTCCTCAGATGGCCGTCCAAAGTCAAAGGAATCCTTTTGCATAGAGGACGTAAACTGCAAGATGCGGTTCTCATATTCGCCCTCGGATATCCATCCGGTAGTAGTATCTGCGGTCAGCTGGCTGGTTTCAACAAATCTTTGCGCAAATTCAGTCATATAGGCATCCAATTGCGCTTCCGTGGCGGGAGTCGTATTTTTACTTTGAGCATACAACACCTTGAGTTTGTCCAATGGAAAATAGATCTCCATCGATTCCTTGGTATCAATGTCCAAATAAGAATACATAAGAGCATATCCGGCTTGGATGAAATTTCCGAGTTCTCTTGGATTCTGCTTTAAATTCTGGGCCAAATTGTGCTCCAATCTGTCCCGAACTGCCTTGACTGTTGCGAATGTCACCTCACCCTGTTCTTTGAAGACAAACACCAGACTGACCATATCATTGAGAACACTTACGGAGGAGCAGGTCAGATAAGCATCCATAGCGCGAGGACACTCTCGATTCATTTCATCCACATACATCTGGACTTTATGTCGAGCCTTCCAAGTCTTATTGTCTGCCGAGTTGCTCTTATTGCGGGCCGCCTTCAAAGCCCGATACTCTTCGGAGGTAAAGTGGATCGTGAACGAACTATCCGTGAGATGCTCATTGTCATCTTCCAGATGGAAGTCGTACGAGAGACTGCCATTCACATCCGTGAGATGGTCATAAATATACGTAAAGAAATACCATTCTTGGCGATGCGTCAACCGCTCGGACAGGTAAGTGCGAACATCCTCAACCGACCGTCCGCGCAAAGTCTTCTCGGGAATGACTAGGTTAAAATGAAGCACATTACTGCGATACGAGAGACTTTTAACCGTACAGCCGTCATAGTACATCGGACAATTACGACTACTGTTCGAGTTAACCAGGAACAGATAGTTGTCACGGGTGAGCGGCTGTCCGCACAAGGCGAGCTGGACAAAGCACAAAAACAAAAGTAGCAGTCCTTTTTTCATACGGCGGCAAAAATACGGAATAATCCGACGCACAGGAACAGACAAATGGAATTACATATTTACGGGCTCTTCTTTTACGATTTCTCGCTGCCATTCCAAACTATGCGAAGGCCTTCGGGGCAAAACCTGACACACGAGAGGATGTGCTTAGACCTCACTTTTTGAAGTTATATCCACGTATGGCATAAGCGTAATCATCTCATCCAAACCGTGGAAAGAATCATTCAGTATAATCTGGTCGGTGATTTGCCGGATCACGTCTTTAGGATTCTCCGCCGGCTGTTTCGGATATACGTACTCGATTTTCCCCAAAAGGACGTAATCCGTCATATAGAAATCGTCATCCTTTTCGTAAACATCCACGACATATTCCCCCACGATTCGGACGACAGTACCTATGCGCGCCAATTCCGCGACCTGCTCAGCAGCCGCCCCCCAGACGACGACATTATATTTATGTAGATGCTCAAGAATAGTATGGTCAAAGGCGCAATGATATTGATGTTCACCCACGCTGAAGATGGCCAATTTCTGTCCATTATATTCCACGACTTGGGCATCTTCGCACACTTGGGCTATGGAAATATCTACCGTATCCATCTGCACTGAATTTCTTGTCCTATATGATTCTAAACTAATCTGTTGTATTTGTTGAGATTTAAACATCGTTTTTTTATTGGTAACTATATACTATTTATCCTGATTTGGGCGGCCCGGCACCGCTGCCCCACCATCCGTCCCCGTGCCGTCGGGCTGTCCTAACTCGCTGCCCACCCACACAATCATTGTTCATTATTCACTATTCATTATCCTACGCGCGCTCGTAAATGTGCTCCCATCCCTGCCGCAGTCCCCTATCGCATCGCGCCGTCAGGCGCACAATTCACTTTAGATTTGCTTAGATTTGCTTCCCCCTAAAGGCGGCGACAGCAAGTGTAGTTCTTCGGTGCAAGCCACTCCGCGCCGCCTCCTACGCGCTACGCCCTCCTTTATCCCCAGATTGTGCCCTCCATTACATTCCGGGCTTATCTGGGGTTACAGAGATTCAACCCCGCCGGGGTTGTTCAAGGTACAGCAGCACACAGTTTCCAATTACGGTCGGTGAGTGGAGTCACCGCCCTTTTTTGCTCGCATGCGCATCGTCATTCCGAAGCACAGCAATAAAACTAATATTTACTCTTCCACTGAAAAGTGTGTATCACCTTCTCGAAGTCCGCTTTCCAAAGATGCGCTTCCGATTCGCGATAGGAAAGCATAACTTTCGCCATCTCGCTGTAATTGAACAGAATATACAGTTGGCACACGACAGGTCCCGACCCATTGTATCCTGTTCGTTTGTATTTGATTTGCACGGCTTTAACACCATTAACCGTCACCCATTGAATATCAACAGGTCCGATAAACGATGAACTCTGCGACAATTCATTAGGCGCAATATCCAGAAACCTCTGTCGGTTCTCCCCTACCATCGGCCACGTTTCATAGTAACTCAGGCAATCGCCCGGAGCCATAGGAAAATGCTGACATATAATACGGCAATATTGACGACCAG
>JAZRYT010000152.1:0-2894 GCA_045600905.1 Bacteroidales bacterium | reverse complement strand
ACCAACATAATCAACAGAGTTGAAATCCGCCCGCATATCATTGAACGATTCCCACTCCGCCCTGCTTACCTTCAAATACCATTCGCTCAATGGCTGCTGAGTCTCGGGATGTTTCTCCCAATACTCGCGAAGACTGTTGATCGCAATAATTCTCATGCTGCAAATATACGAAATTATTTTGAATGGAATAATATTATCAAATAAATAATCCGCATTTCTGCGATTTTTCGGATTTTTGATTTACAATGTCGTTAGAAGGCGTAATCGAACTACGTTTGAGAGGCCGGTCACCGTAAGCGCATGGACGTGGCTCGAACTCTTAAACTGAAGCGGCCCCTGCCGTTTGGCAGAGACCGCAACGTCATTTATTTGATTGCAAACAAATCAGGCATAGCCTCGGCAGAATTGAAGAAAGTGTCATTCTGCGCTCGACTCTCACTGACATTCTGTAATGAGGCGGACACTGAAGCCGAAATCGCGGTAACCGGGGTTGTGAGGGTTGACATTGCTGTCATAGAACCACACGCTGAACGCAGCTTCTTTGAACAGTGCACATGATGACCAATAGCAGCCTTCCTGACCGATACCTTCGACATCGGAACCTTCGCGGCTGCCCGCAGCGGGAAGAAAAACAAGTTCAGCGTTATTGATGGCTTCCCAAGTCGTGTATTTTGTCTTCCAAGTTTCTTGCTCTGTGAAATCATCAGGGAAGAGAACTACCCCTTTAAAGAGAACACTTTCGACCGTTATGCCTGATGACGTCAGGTTCTCATATCGGACACCACCATTCGCCATTACCCTGGTGTTGAACAGATACTGCCACTCCAATGTGGAGAGAGTACGCCTGGTGTTGCCATCGCCAATCTGAGACCCCCAATCTTCGTTCGGGTCGAATAATACATCTAATTCACCATCGGTTATATGTCCGTGAACGTAATCAAGTCCATCAGGAACAACAGACGTGTTTGCATTGTAGCCCCAGGTGAAAAGGCTGATGAGATTGGCATCATAACGGGAGGCGCAATCATACTGATGCTCGTAAAATGCCCATTTGGGGGTCGTAACACTATATGTAAGGTTGCCCTTCGAGAAATGAACCTTCGTGCCCTGAGCATCTACCGTGAACTCGCCCTTGAGTGCACCGTCGGGAATTTTCTCCAAGGTATTCGGCTTGGAGTCTTTTTCGATGTCATTGTCTTTGCTGCAAGTTACTCTGATAAGACAGGGCGTACGAGCATGGCAATATTAACACTCGGTGAATCAAAGTAAAACTCCGGCCTACCTTCGCCATGATCACAGAATTCGACAAACGTACACCAATCTAAAGTCCAATAGTAACCGACTATGCCCACGGAATAGAAATATATGCCTTCCTCCCAAGCCCACGTGTCGTCCCACCAACCCGCGCAAGGAAGGAAAATGAACTTGGCAGGGTCATTCTTGTCAGAAACAATGTAGCCATTCATTTTTTTACCATTAAAGGAATAATCTTCCTTCCACGTCCAGTCGCAATTTTCTGCGATTGCCCACCATTGGTGTTCCGTCGGAAGAGTCCATTTTCCGCCCCAACTCTCTGCGGCTTTCTTGGCAACTCCATCCCATCCGAAAAAATAGTAGTACCCATAGGTTTCATCTGTGGCTATTGCATCCACGCCATCCACTTTGCCTACATTCTCTGTCGCCCACTTTATGCCGGCAAGTTCCACATAAGCTCTAGCGGGAGCCGCAAAATCTATGGTGTAAATCCTGTTGCGTTCCACAACGAAGTCCTCGCCGCTATTTATGGTCATTTTGCGAATTCCTTCATTGCTTGTCATCGAAATTTCCAGGTCGCGATATGTCTGGGCCGGGATGGGAATGTAAAAGGCCGTGCCTTCTGGCGTGGTTTGGACGGCTTCAGTATAGTTTATGGTGAGAGTGTTGGCTGTCGCTGACGGGGAGGTCAGGACTGCCTTGTTATCCTTTACGGTAAACGCACCGCTTGTCGCGCAGTTCGAACTGCCGACAGTGATATCCCTCACTCTGGCCAACTGGTCATTCTTCACTATTACCTTCAACATCCCGCAGAGGTTCTTGAACTGGAGGTTCTTGGATGTGCTTTGCGCATACATCGGCATATTGAATCCACCCTCAGTCCAGGTCTCGCTGATAATGGACGGAAGTGTCGGTTTGTTGTTGTTATAGAGCGTTTCCGGAAAGTATGCGGTGTATGGGCTGGATATCGTTCCCTTTTCATCCAATATTAAAAACGTCATATCCGACATCTGCATAGTGTCCCCGTCCACAATGTCAGATATCTCAATCTTATAGTATTGGTACGGGGCCGTTGCATTCACATCCAGAGTGCCGGCAAAACCACCGTCGCTGGCTGCAAGTTCAAGATTCCGGAAAGACTTGATTTCCTCCCAGGTGCCGCTTGCGGACGCAGAACCGCTTACCGTGACGTTCTTCCAACGGCGTCCGGGATACTGATGGGTATCGCCGCCGTTCCAGAGTTTGATGGCTTGAAGTTTGTATGAAGCATCCGTGGAAACGATGATGGCCCAGGCAGCGCCGCCTTTATGGTTGTTATGTGCGCACCATTTGGTCTCGGTTCCTTTATTGTCCACAAGCATCGAAGGCTCCTGGTCCTGGAAACCGCCGGATGGCGATGACACGAATTGAGGTCGGACTTCTATTGTGGGGGACCCGTCTAATGTGGTGCTGACACCGGCATTCTGCGAAATGAAACTGCTACCGTTAATGTTGACACGGTCGCCCTTCTCCCACGAAATGCGCAAGTCGGTGGGGTTGAACGTTGTGCGGGTTTCAACGACATCCTCCACGGTGGCAGTGAATACGGTGGACTGTACACCTTTAAGATTACGGTCTCGAGGGCTTTCTTTTTGGCAACC
>JAZRYT010000151.1:0-8951 GCA_045600905.1 Bacteroidales bacterium | reverse complement strand
CATTACTTGCAAACAACGTCCTGTGTAATCTCCCATCACCGTACGCTTTGTTTTTGCATAACTTTGTGTTATTTTTGCTGCGCTAAAATGAAAAGACAATGAAAGACTTTGCCGCGATAGATTTTGAGACAACTGTAGGTTATAGGTTTCAAAGAATACCCTATTACTTCTTAACTCAGTTCACAGTTCACTACTCACAGATCACTTTTTCATGAATGAAAAACAGAACATAGGCTCGCTCTTCGACCGCATTGCGGGCACATACGACAAACTCAACCACCTGTTGTCGCTCAACATTGACAAACGGTGGCGCAGAAAGGCCGTCGGGCGGCTGCAACCCTGCGGGCAACTTCTCGATGTCGCCATCGGTACGGCCGACCTCGCCATCGAAATTATGCGGCAGCAGAAAGCCGACCACGTCACAGGCATCGACCTCTCCACAGAAATGATGCGCCTTGGAGCTGACAAAGTACGCAAGCAGCATCTGTCGGAGCGCATCACTTTTGAGCAGGGTAGTGCGTTGGAACTTCCCTACCTTGATAGCCACTTTGATGCGGTGACTTGCGCGTATGGCGTGCGCAACTTCTCGGACCTCGACCGCGGGCTGCAGGAGATGCAACGTGTTTTACGTCCGAATGGACAACTCGTCATCCTCGAATTTTCCTATCCCGAAAACCGCCTCGTTCGCTGGGCATACAACCTTTATTTTTCCCATATCCTGACAACCGTCGGGCGCTGGCTGAGCAAAGACAAAACCGCCTACTCCTACCTCAATCGTAGCGTTAAAGATTTTATTTGGGGCGATGAAATGTGCCAACGCCTCACCCATTCGGGTTTCAAGAATGCGACTTTCAAAATCCTCTCGTTTGGAATAACAACTATCTATACTGCAACAAAATGAAAAAATTTCTACTTTGGCTTAAAATCATTCGACCGCAAACACTTTTCGCTTCTTTCTGTCCTGTAGTTGTAGCCTTGATGGTCACGGGTGTCAATTTTGGACTGGTGGCTGTAGCGACTGTTTTTTGCGCACTGGCGCTGCAAATCCTTTCCAATCTCATCAATGACTATTACGATTTCAAGCGCGGAGCGGACAAAGCGGGTAGGATAGGCTTCAAACGGGCAATGGCGGAGGGTGAAGTTTCCGAACAACAGATGCAAAAGGCTATTTTCATCACCTTGGGCATTTCCTTGGCGTTAGGTCTGTATTTGGTGATTCATTCAGGATGGCAAAACGGCGCTTTCTCTATAATGGGAACTTTGCCTATTTTGCTTGTCGGCATCACCGCCCTGCTGTTTGCGTGGCTTTACACCGCCACGAATCACTCGCTCTCCTACTTGGGCATCGCCGACATCTTCGTGTTTTTGTACTACGGCGTGATTGCCTCTACAGGAACATCTTATCTGCAAACACACACTTTCTGTTTGGATTCTTTCTATGCAGGAGCCGTCTGCGGCCTGATTTCTATGTGTGTGTTAATAATTAATAATTTGCGAGATATTGACAGCGACCGCGAAGTGGGCAAAAAAACTTTCCCCGTGCGCTTCGGCAAATGCGCCGGCAAAATCGGTATGTTTGTGGTCGTTCTGCTGATTCCTTTGTTCGCATATTTGGCCTTTGGATTCCGTTTGCCGATGATAGTGGCTCTTGCCGGACTACTGTTTTTTGCTAAAACATTGAAAGCTGAAGGCGCGCAATACAACAAATGCCTGCTCTGCGCCGGACTGGTCAATGTCTTCTATGTCATCTTGGTAATGCTAATTTTGTTGTTACGATAAACACAATATCCTGAAATCTCCAGTATGAAAATTTTCTAATCCGAAAGAACCAGTTACATTCAAGGCGTACGCGCGAGGTCGTTGGTTTAGCAGATGTGGTTCTGCGATGGCGGTTTTTGAGAGATTTTTTTCTACTTTTCCTCTAAAGAAAAAATATTCTTTATTCACTGGCATAAAATTCGGCTTTTTTATGTACGTTTGCGCTCTCCAAAATTATTAACCTTAAAAATTCACAATTATTATGGGTATTATTATTTCTTTACTTCTTGGCGCTTTGGCTGGCTTCTTGGCTGGTAAGATTATGCGTGGCGGCGGCTTCGGCCTCCTTTGGAATATCATTATCGGTGTAGCCGGCGGTTTCATCGGCGGTTTCATTATGCACCTCCTGAAAATTAACACCGGTGGCGGTATGGTTGCCCAACTTTTAGTGGCCGTTCTCGGTGCAGTTGTCCTCCTTTGGATAATTGGCAAACTTAGAAAATAATAAGCGGTTTGCATTATAACAAAAGCGGTCCGACAATGAACTTTGTCGGACCGCTTCGTTATGGAGGATGGGCATTAGGCTAACATTTTGACCACTTCGGCCACAGCGTCTGGCACGCCGCCGGCGTTCTTACCGCCCGCCATCGCCAATGTCGGCTGTCCGCCGCCGCCGCCTTGGATGAACTTGCCGGCGGCACGCACCATCTGCGGCGCATTGAACTTGCCAGCCAGGTCGTCAGAAACGGCCACTACGAGATTCGGTTTGCTGTCGAACACACTGCCAAACACAATCACGCGGTTGGCGGCCGTTCTCAAATTGAAGGCAGCCTGACGCAGCATATCCGGTGACAATGTGGTGATTTTGGAGATGAGCTGCACACCGTTTACAGTCTCAGCGGCTTGCTCCATCTCTTTGCAGAAGTTCACAATCTGCTGTTTTTCAAATTCCTCTAATTTCTTACGATATTGTGTGTTGTCATCATTCAGCTTTTGAATGGCCTGCAGCAGATTCGTGGTGTTCAGTAATTCCTTGCTCTGTTTGAGAAGTTCCTGATAGCTGTACATGATTTCTTCAGCAGCAGGTCCTGTGACGGCCTCGATACGGCGTACGCCTGCAGCGATAGCGCTTTCGGAGACGATCTTGAAGAGGCCGATGTTACCGGTGGCGGAGGTGTGTGTGCCGCCGCACAACTCTACGGAGTCGCCAAATTGGATGACGCGCACGAGGTTGCCGTACTTCTCGCCAAATAGAGCGATAGCTCCTTTGGCACGAGCCTCGTCTATGGGAATGTCGATGTGCTCCTGCAACGGAATGTTTTGACGCACCAAACTGTTGACCATCTGCTCAACTTTCATAATTTCTTCGTCCGTGACTTTGGAGAAGTGGGAGAAGTCGAAGCGCAGACGTTCGGAGGTTACTAAAGAGCCTTTCTGCTCCACGTGCGTGCCGAGTATGGAGCGCAGAGCATAATCCAGCAAGTGCGTAGCAGAGTGGTTGTTGGCGGTGAGCTGACGTTTTCCTGTATCTATCTTGGCCGTGAATGCGGATTCCAAATTCTCCGGCAGCTTGTTGGCGTGATGGATGGTAAGGTTGTTTTCCTTTGTGGTATTGTAGATGGCCACGGACTCGTTGATGCTTTCCAAAATACCGGTGTCACCCACTTGACCGCCAGATTCCGCATAGAACGGAGTTTTGTCCAAAACAATCTGATAGAAGGTCTTGTTCTTGGCGGTGACTTTTCTGTATTTCACAATCTTACTTTCGCAGCAGTTTTCGTGATAGCCCACAAATTGTGTCGGCGTATCTTGGGCAATCAGTTCCACCCAGTCGTCGTTGGTGACGGCGGCAGCGGCGCGTGAGCGTTCCTTCTGCATTTGCAGGCCGTGTTGGAAACCTTCCATATCCACGGTGAGGTTCTTTTCAGAAGCCAGCAGCTGGGTAAGGTCGATGGGGAATCCGTAGGTGTCGAAAAGTTCGAAGGCGAAATCGCCGTCGATGACGGTTTTGCCCTGCAGCTTGGCGCAGTAGTTCTCGAACTTCATAATACCGGAGTCCAAAGTTTTGAGGAAGGAGCTTTCTTCTTCTTGGATAACCTTTTCAATGAGAACTTGTTGCGCTTTCAATTCGGGGAACTGGTGGCCCATTTGCGCCACAAGGTCGCTGACCAGGCTGAAGAGGAACGGTTCTTTGAAACCTAAGAAGGTGAAACCGTAGCGGATGCCGCGGCGCAAGATACGGCGGATGACGTAGCCGGCTCCTGTGTTGGAGGGCAGTTGGCCATCGGCAATGGCGAAGGTGACGGCACGGAGGTGGTCGGCAACCACGCGCAAAGCGATGTCGGTGTCGCGTTGTTCGCCGTATTTCACGTTGGCTTTTTGCGCAATCTTTTGGATGATGGGTTGGAAGACGTCCGTGTCGTAGTTGGACTTTTTGTTTTGCACAGCCATACAGAGGCGTTCAAAGCCCATACCGGTATCTACGTGTTTGTTGGCCAACGGTTTAAGCTCGCCAGAGGCAATGCGGTTGTACTGCATAAACACGAGGTTCCAGATTTCAATCACCAACGGGTTGTCTTTGTTGACGAGGTCGCGGCCGGATACTTTGGCGCGCTCGGCATCATCTCGAAGGTCGATGTGGATTTCGGAGCAGGGACCGCACGGGCCGGTGTCGCCCATTTCCCAGAAATTATCCTTTTTGTTTCCTTTTAAAATTCTCTCTTCGGGAAGATGCTCTTTCCAGAAATCGTATGCTTCCTGGTCAAAAGCGGTGCCGTCTTTTTCATCGCCTTGGAAGACGGTGGCGTAGAGGCGGTCTTTGTCTAAGTGCATCACTTCCGTGAGGAATTCCCAACCGTAGGCGATGGCCTCTTTTTTGAAGTAGTCGCCGAAAGACCAGTTGCCGAGCATTTCGAACATCGTGTGGTGATAGGTGTCGCGGCCGACTTCTTCGAGGTCGTTGTGCTTGCCGGACACGCGCAGACATTTTTGGGAGTCTGCCACGCGGGGATGTTCTGCTTTATTGTTACCTAAGAATATATCTTTGAACTGATTCATACCGGCATTGGTAAACATCAGTGTGGGGTCGTTTTTAATTACCATCGGCGCAGATGGCACGATAAAATGTTCTTTAGATTGGAAAAACTTTAAAAAAGCGTCACGAATTTCTGTTGAAGTCATACTATATTATTTTAAAAGGGCGGCAAAAATACAAAATAAATGTGCTGATGTGACAATGTGTAAAAGTGTAAAAGGGTGAATGGTTAATGATTGCGTAGGCACCAGCTCCCGGTTAGGGAGCACCGCTCGGTAGAAACAATGCCTGCGCAGGCGCTATTGTCCCGATTAGGGACAAGCGCTTGATAAAATTGCTGTTCATTGCTCACAGTTCACCCCAAAGAAAAACGCCCGACGGCGGAAACCATCGAGCGTTTTGGGGATTTGTGCGGCGAACCGCATCTTATTACTCTTTCACAACTTTTACGTTGGTAGTGGCCTTTTCGTCAGCGATGCGGACGATGTATATGCCAGGAGCAAGGGTGCTGAAATCGAGTTCGGTGCGTTCGTCGGTAATCTTGCTCGTCATCATCAGTTTGCCGAACATGTCGTAAACGGAAACGTCTGCGTTGATGGCGGCGCATTCAACATTGATGATGTTGGTCGTCGGATTCGGATAGACGGTGGCATTGAGGCTGTGATTGTTGATGCCGGTGGTTTCGAAAGTGAAGGTGAGACCTTCGGTCCAGTCGGAAGTGTTGTCTCCGCCACAGATGGCCTGAACAAGAACGACGACATCGGTGCCGTTTTCGAGACCTTCAACGGTGTAGGTGGTGCCGGCTACGGTAGTAGTGGCGGTATCGCCATTGGCAACAACCATAACATTGAAGTTGGCGGCTTCGCTTTCCCAGGTGACGACGTTGTTTTCAACAGCGACGTTGGCCGGAGTAGCGCAGGGGGCATCAACAACAGTAATGTTAATATCGTCAAGGAAGAGGCCATAACCCTCATGCCCATAGCCTACGAATGAGAGCTGGTAGGTAGCCGACAGGCCTTGAAGTTCAAAGGTGTCCACTTGGTAAGTTGGGATTTCCGAATCGTATATTGCCAATTCATGCCATTCGTCGGTAGCAGAAGTTCTATAGTAAACTTCCAAAACGTCTTGGTTACCGAAAAAGGCTTCCTGTTTGTGAGCGAAAGTGAACGTTGCGCTTTCTGCGCCAGACATATCAAATACGGGAGTAATAAAACGTCCAATCTCATCGCTTTGGTACGTAAAATATGCATAATGTTCACCTTCGTAAATATCATCATAATCAGAAGTGTACCAGTAATAGTCGCCGGCAATAACCTCATTCTCCCAGCAATCAATAGACTCATCTTCGAAACCTTCGTGGTACGGATTGTGTTCACTGACGACGATTGTCGGGCAGGTGGTAGTGAAGGTTGTGGCTGCGCTCCAACTGGAAGTCTCGGTTGCGGAGCAGACCGAGCGAACTCGGATGATGTATTCGACTCCAGAAGTCAAGTTGGTCAAAGTGTAAGGATTGGAGGTGGCTGTGACGGTTTCACCGTTGACATCGATTTCCCAAGAGGTTTCTTCACCCTGGGCGGTCCAGCTGATTTCAGCGCTGTTGTCGGTAACGTTGGCAACAGCAATATCGGTCGGTGTAAGACACGAACCACCATTGAAGACGAAGAATGAGTCAACCTGAGCGGGATCTCCATACTTACACGTTGCTTCGAATGCGATTTGATAGGTGGCTGTGGGGTTCGGTAGGTTGATTTCATCACGGGTCCAGTTGTCTATGCTCTGGGTATAGGACATCAATGAGGTCCATTCTGCATCTTCATCTGTTCTGTATAAAACCTGTAAGGTGTTAATGTCGAGTAACAATCCTTTTTGAACATGGTAGAAAGAGAGCTTTGGATTGCTCACCGCGGTGAGGTCCAAAACGGGAGAGATTAATTTCGCTTGATAGCCGTAGGCAAGTCCGAAAAAACCAGCAACATGTGTGCCTTCAAAACATTCTGGAGTGTAATATGAAATACCTGTAGTTACATTCCACGTGCTAATGTTAGTATCAGCTTCTACCGTCCAGCATCCAAATTCCCCCATTTCAAAACCGTCAAAATAGGGAGTGCTGTCGGTAACGGTCACGACACCACATTCGGTTAAGAATGAGGCCATAGTGGACCAGTTGGAAGTGTCACCTGCTCCACAGATAGCACGGACACGTACAAAATAAGGTGTCGAAGCAGTCAATCCGGTCAAAGTGTAGGGATTGGAGGTGACGACTTGTCTGTTGTCGTTGACTTCGATTTCCCAGGAAGTTTCAGTGTCGCCGTTATTCCAGCTCAATACAGCAGAATTGGTTGAGATGTTGCTTGCATTGAGTCCTCTAGGTTTGGCGCAACTGATTGGACCTGATGCGATTGAGATTTGGATGTTGGGAAGGTTGTCCCTCTTTATCGTAGATCCACTGTAAGTAGTGGGGTCAAAACCAACGGGTGTCGGATTGTGCGTGTCATCATAGGCCTGAATAGTTCTGCTGGCGGCATTGGTGTAATGGAAGAACTGCATTGAGCCTGTACTGGTCTTTTCATGAACGGCAATCATCAGGTTTGATGAACCGTCGTATGTGAAAGGAACATCCAGGTCGATAGTGTTCCAATCCGAAGTAACGGAAAAAGAACCAGAGAAAACCAAATCAGAATCAGTTACAGATTCGAAATCGGTATTGTTTGTGAAACTGCTTCTGGTGACATGCTTCATATAGATGTCGAATTGGCAGTTTTCACCAGTGCTGGTATTGTCGAAAGCGATTGACGAGATTTCGCCGCCTATACCAATTTCGTCAGCAGTGTAGATAAACTCCGTAAAGGAATAATTGTAAAGAGAGTTGTACGGAACATAGAACGATGTGTTTGTGCCATCACCAATGGTGATGGTCTCCTGTGCCTTCACCGGTGCCAAAGCACAAACCACCGATAGAATAAGCAACAGACAGGATTGTAAAACTTTTTTCATAAAAATTGTTTTTTTACTAATAGATAGATGAATAAAAAATATTTGTAAATTGTTGATTTTTTGAATACTTACACAAAAATTGAATTTAAGTTCATACCCTAACTTCAAAGATGAAGTTGGACTCGCGAAAGTATAATTTTTTTTGGAATCATCACTTTTGTTTTTGTCTCAGGTGTCACCGCGTGGTAGAACAATTTCATATTTATCAGAATATCCTTACCATTAAGGACACGACCCCAACAACCATCATACCGTCTCTCAAAGCCTCATTGGACTCGTTGCGCAGTGCCGACCATCGTGTTAGAACTTCAGATTCTATTTCCATAGAACAGATGGGCTTGACCGATTCGTTGAATATGCAAAAGTTGGTAAATCTGTTCGAGACATACGGATATATCAATGAAGACAATGCAGGAGGCAAGGCTTTTCTCACCATAGAAATGATTTTCATACATAACAGCAAAACGCAAAAACAAGACCCCCCATTCTATATCCTGGAAAATGCTGTGCGAGTTGGGTCAATGAATGCGCGAGACTATATGGCACTGTACGATTTTTGCCAATATTTCCGAAATGCAAACAACAATCCTACAGACTTTTCTAGACGAGACTCATATTTCGGTACGGGTATGGAACAACACTTATGGGAGGGCGAATATTTGTTTGTTTTCCCTCCTAAGAACATCAAACAAGTCAATAAAAACAGAAAATCCATTATGATGGCAGAAACTTGGAGGGATTATGAGAAAAAGCTCATAAAGACTTTTAAGAGCGGCGGGGCGGGATTCGTTCAAGTCACACCTATGCAATTTTCCTCAACGGAAGAGGAAAATGAAAGCATTAATGAATTAAAACGGGAGATAGATTCCGGTAAGGTAAAGGGCAGGTACATAAAAGGAGAAAGGTTTAGTTTCCAATGGTAATGATCCTTTTTGAGCAAATAAAAGTGTAAAAGTGTAAAAGGGAGAATGGTTAATGGTGAATGTGACAATGTGTAAAAGGGGGAAAGGGTGAATGGTTAATGATTTAAGTTTCGCAAGTTGATTTCACCCTGCATTTTGTAGGGGTTTCAAATTCACTATTTTTGTAAATCTTTCAGGTTCAGCTATATACTTTTCCAGCAGATTTTCAGGTTCTATTTCGAGCATTTCCGCTATCTCATTGA
>JAZRYT010000150.1:0-12657 GCA_045600905.1 Bacteroidales bacterium | reverse complement strand
TGAACGCCTTCAGCCACTTCCAGACCGGACGCGCCCGCAGTTTGCTGGTAGAAGGGTTGGCCGAACGTGAACGATACGTTTCCGGCCTGTCCGCACGCGGGGGTGAAGGTGCGTACGCATTCTGTCGTCTGAGCCTGCATTGGGAGCCAACAGGCCAACATCAAAATTGTGCAAATAATAAGTTTTTTTACCATAGTATATTGATTTATAAATTTTCAATATTAAAAGCGTTTTAAAATCAAAAATCACAAATCAATAATAAACCTATAATCAGTGATATATAAAATCGTGAACTTTATTTTTAGTTGCTTGAGGTCTTCGACCACCTGTACTACAAACAAAAGAAAGCCCACGATTTCTCGTGAGCGTTCTTACATTCTTTTATGTAGTACGTAGAAATTGTCGAAGTTTCAAGCAACCAAAAAGAATTGTAAAACGCTTTTAAATCAAGTATTTAAGTTGTTTTTTCTATTCCATATTTATTCGTTTGTCAAACCATATTTTTTCAACCCGCAAAAGTATAGTATTGAGGAATAGCTTTTTCGAAAAGATAACAACAAAATTTTTCAAATTGAAAGTTGAAATCAAAAGAGGTGCGCGGGGAAACACGAAAAACTACAGACAAAAAAAGACTTCCGGTCACAAGACCAAAAAAATTATTTTGTAAAAAAATCGTGGACTCTATCTATCCATTGCTTGAGGTCTTCGACTACCCGTACTACAAATAAAAGAAAGCCCACGATTAACCGTGAGCGATCCGGCTGTTCTGTTTTGTAGTACATAGAAATTGTCGAAGTTTCAAGCAGACAAATAGAATAGCTTTTCGCTTATATCTTGGAATATTCTAATTCCTAATTTTGAGGCCGCAAAATTACACAATTTTTTTAACTGCAGAGCACACAAAGTACGCAGAAGACACGCACTTAAGATTATCGAACAGTAAATTGTACATTCACCATTCATCATTAACCATTTTCTTTACGTTCTCACACTTAAAACTATTTTTGTATTTTTGCGGCTTCTATATAATAATGTAAACTAATGCTTATGAAAAAGACTTTACTTTTTACTTTGTTATTCACTTTCATCATAGGTTTCGCGCGTGCAGACGGCGGAATGTGGCTTCCTCTGTTCTTGAACTACAACGAGCAGGAGATGCAATCGCTAGGTTTCCGTCTGACGGCAGAAGATGTCTATAGCGTCAACCACAACAGTATGAAGGATGCCGTGATGCTGTTCGGCGGCGGCTGCACTGGAGAGCTCATTTCCTCCCAAGGCCTCGTGCTGACCAACCACCACTGCGGGTACTCCTTCGTACAATCGCACAGCACGATGGAACAGAACCATTTGCAAAACGGTTTTTGGGCTAAAAGTAAAAGTGAAGAAATCCCGATGGAAGGGCTTTCCGTCACTTTTTTGGTTTATATGAAAGATGTTACCGACCAGGTTTTGGAAGGTGTTACGGACAAGACCAAGGAGGGCGAGCGTCAGGATATCGTGGCTAAAAACTGCAAACAGGTCATTGCAGATGCCACCGACGGGACAGGCTATCAGGCCGCCATCAAGCCGTTCTATTACGGCAATCAATACTTTATGTTTGTCACTGAGACCTACAACGACGTGCGTCTCGTTGGTGTTCCGCCCGAGAGCATCGGCAAGTTCGGTGGCGACAGCGACAACTGGATGTGGCCGCGCCATACCGGCGACTTCTCCATCTGGCGCATCTACACGGACAAGAACGGCAAACCGGCCAACTATTCTCCCGACAACATCCCGATGGTGCCTAAAAAGTACTTTCCAATCTCCATCAAAGGCATTGAAGAGAACGACTTCACCCTCGTATTCGGCTATCCCGGTTCCACCCAGCAGTTTCTGATTTCAGACGGCGTCAACGTGGTGGCCAACGTCCAAAACCCCATCGCCATTGACGCGCGCACCATCCGTCTGGATGCGATGAAGCGCCAAATGAACCTCGACCCGCGCATCCGTCTGATGTACTCCGCCAAGGCCAACTCCATCTCCAACGGTTGGAAGAAATGGCAAGGCGAGAGCAAGGGCATCCTCGAATGCGACGTCATCGGCAAGAAACAGGATGCCGAAAAGGATTTCCAAAAATGGGTCAATGCCAACAGCGACCGCCAAAAAGAATACGGCACGCTGTTAGACGATATGAAGAAAGTCTATAAATCATACGCGGAGCAGACCAAAATCTCCACATTTGTCAGCGAATGCGCCTTCGGTCCGGAAATCGTCCTCAAAAACGTACATCCCTACTACAGACTATTAGTGGCTCCGGCACTGGCCAACGACAACACCAATTTCGAAGCCAACCGCGAAAAGTTGCTCAAGAACAACGCTTCTTTCCGCAGAAGCTATTGTTTGGACATTGACAAAGAAGCTTTTGTAGAACTCTACACCTACTATTTCACCAAACAGGATCCGAATTTGATTCCCGCCCCCTTGCACAAATACATCAAAGACGAAGCCGGCACACGCGCTATGATGAGCGTCTTATGGGACAAGCTGGCCACCACCGCGCCCTACTTCACCGACAACGAGAAATTCGAGCAATTCCTGCAGAAGGCCACGCCCAAGCAAATTGCCAAAACCGCCAACAACGAGATGTTAGTCCTATACAATATTATATATAACAACTACAGTGACGCTTGGGACAAACTTGATGCGGACAACAGCCAATTGCAAGCCTACTACCGCACTTACGTAAAAGCCCTGCGCGAGAAAGAGACCGACAAGGTCTTCTATCCCGATGCGAACCTCACTTTGCGCGTCACCTACGGCCAAGTCAAGGGTTTCGAACCAGCTGACGGCGTCAACTACTCCTATTACACGACTTTGGACGGCATTATGCAGAAGGAGAATCCCGATGTTTATGATTACAAGGTGGATCCGAAACTGAAACAGTTGTGGGAGAAGAAAGACTACGGCCGCTATGCCAACCAAAACGGCGAGTTGCCAGTGGCCTTCGTTGCCAGCAACCACACCACCGGTGGCAACTCCGGCAGCCCGGTCATCAACGCCAACGGCGAGCTTATCGGCACCAACTTCGACCGCGTATGGGAAGGCACGATGAGCGACATCTACTATGATGTCAACCGCTGCCGCAACATCAGTCTCGATGCCCGCTATTTCCTATTCATCGTCGATAAATTCGCACACGCCCAAAACCTCATCGATGAAATGACTATCGTAGAGAATTGACGTGTAGAGACGGTGCACTGTATAGAGACGGTGCGGTGCACCATTTCTACGGAAAACAACAAACATATTTGAGACGGTGCGGTGTACCGTCTCTACAGAAAAAAACAAATATATTGGAGAACTTGAAAACTGAAGTCTATGATATCCTTTGAAAATATAGACAAATACGATTGGCTGTATGCGCTGTATATGCACTATCTCAATTTAGCGCACAACCACATCTATTACAGGCATTTCTACATCCTGAATCAGGAGAGGATTCCCAAGAAGGGAGAGCCTACAATTGTCATCGCCAACCACCAGAACGGCGTAATGGATGCGATGGCCATTTTGCACACGATGTATCAAGACCATCGGCAGCCCGTATTCATTGCCCGTGGCGACATTTTCAAGAAGGACAGCGTGGCCCGCATCCTGCGCTTTTTGAAGATTATGCCCACCTTCCGCAGTCGCGACGGCAACCGTGCGGACATCCGCAGCAACCTCGAGTTGTACAACAGAGCGGCCCGCGTGCTCAATTCCGGAGGCACCATCGTCATCTTCCCCGAAGCCACGCACCAGCACGGACATTTTATGAACACCTTCAAAAAAGGATTCTGCCGTATCGCCTTTTCCGCCGAAGAACTCAATGGCTACAAGCTCGGTGTCAAAGTCCTCCCCTTGAACATTCACTATTCCAACTACTTCAACTTCCGCAGCGACCTGATGGTAACCGTCGGCGAGCCCTTCTCCTACGAGGAGTTCTTCGAACTCTATCAGGAGAACCACGACAAGGCGTACCTCGCCCTCAACGAAAAGGCGCGTGCCCGCGTGAAGGAAATCACCCCGGACATTGACATTCCGGAATACTACAACGAAATAGAAGCCCTCACCCAGATGATGAGCGAGCCGTTGCTAAAACACAAAGGCCTCCGCCCCAGTTATCTGCCCAACCAGAAGGATGCGGCGATGACCATCATCTCCAACCTCAAGGATTTCAAAGAGAAAGAACCCGACCAATTCACTCTGTTGATGGAGCAGACACGAGAATACACCACCCTACTCCAACAATACAGTCTGCACAACTGGGTTGTGAACCGCAAATTGTCCATCGTCAGATTCGTCTTCCGCTCACTCCTGATGATTGTTTCTTTACCCTTGTTCATTTTCGGATACATCAACAATTTCATTCCCCGATACATCACCAAACATTTTACAGACAAGGTAAAGGATCCTATGCTGCATTCATCCTTCCAATATGTCATTGGAACGGTGGCCACCTTCCCGATTTTTTATCTTTTGCTTTTCGGTTTGGTTTGGCTCATCAGCAAGCACATTTGGATTGCCCTCGCGTACGTGTTCCTTACCTTTATGACCGCTTTCTTTGTCCACTACTACAAGATAGCCATCCGCAAATTCGGCACCATATTTAATGCTATGCGACTCAAACACACGGCCGACTACCAACAACTCGGAAGCCTTCAGAAGATTATCTCAGGGACAATGGAACGCATCATTTTCTAATCCGATGATATTTCCGCAAAAAAGAAAGAGGATGACTAAAGAACAGTCATCCTCTTTCTTTTTCCTATTAAAAAAACGCATTTTAGAACGCATACCTGATGTGGAATAATATCTGCCAGGTTGAGAACAGGTTATTATATGCAGACCAAGTGGGTTGCGAAAATGTATAGATGCCATCTTTATAATTTATCACAGCCTCATTATCCAGCACTTTGTAAGTGCCCCATCTGCTGCATAACAGATTGCCTATATTGTTCATATCCAAGCCGACATCCAGCGTGTGTTTTTGACCGGACACGTTGAAATAGATTTCCTGGGACAATCTGAAATTGATGCGATTCAGCCAGGGAGCAACAGAGGCATTTCGTTTGGAATATTCACCTCTATGTCTGCTCAAATATCTGTCTCCCGCAATAAATGCCTCAAACTCAGCCTTGTTTTCAGGTGAAACAAAAGGCATTGCATTCAATTCTTCTTCTGTAGGGATATACATGAGTTGGTTGTTGCCCATACCGCTGACATTATTGATAAGATAGGATGTTCTGGAAACAAAGTTGTTGTTATAGACACCGGCATTGAGGCCTTCATAAAACAGGCCCAACTTGGTAGCGGTGCGCGAACCTTCCTTGATATTATAGCCGACGGCGCCAATCACGCGGTGAGGCGGCACAAAGGAGGAATATCCCAATTCGGGGCTGTTACAGTCATTGACATTATATGTATATGACAATTCTGCCACCTGATTACCAAGCGCATCCGTCAGAGATTTGGAATAGCTGAAGGTATATGCCGCCATCAAGTCAAGGCCGAAACGGAAAGATTTCTGAAATTGGGCCGAAAGTGAGAAATACCGCCCGTGGAAATCATTATTATTGCAAAGATAATAACCGCCCATTTTACCATTTGAGCTGTTGGCAATACCTTCGTTTTGGTAATGGGTTCGAACATCCGGTTCACCAGGGAGTTGTACGGAACCATCTTCTTGGTAACCGAGAGTCCTGACTATCACCTCATTGTAATTAAACGAGTAGATGCCTTCGAAAGTCGCCTTGACATTACCCGGAAGCTTCACATCCAGAGACAGGGATGTTTTCCAACTGGTAGGCATTTTGAGGTTCTCGGCTAAGATAGTGGGGCTTGTGGGAGCGGGAAGATTCTGCTGTTCAAAAGGAGTTCCGGCATAGATACTGTTAATAATATCAGCACGGTTGTCATTGAAATGCACAACTGGGAAACCCGTATTGTTATTGGCGATATATTGATATTGCAGACAATTGGAATTACCGGCGGCACTAACAAGCCAGACATTGGGAATACGGCCGGTAAAGAGACCCGTACCGCCGCGCAGAATCAGTTCGCGTTTTTTCGTTATGTCCCAGTTGAAGCCAATTCGAGGAGACACATTCACCGTCGTTTTGGGCAGATTTGCCGTACTCAGGCCGGCGAAAGAGCTTTCAGGATGAGCAGCGGCCACCGCGTCAAAATCGGCATTGCGGTTGTCATTCGGAAATCTTTCAATTGGCATTTCCAAACGAATACCCGCTATTAATTTGAAGAATTTGCTGAACTCTATTTCATCTTGAGCATAAATGGATGGCAAATAGGAATTGAATGTCGGACTCACCGTCATTGTGGGATCGTCAGCATTGGCATGGGTTATCATAAAGGCGACAGGGGCAGACGAGCCATAGAGTACATCATTCACAAAAGACTGCCAGGAATCGTAAACATACCATCCGGCACCACCCTGCATAAATCCGTTAACCACATGATTCCATTCCAATTGCACTCCGGCGAGGATGTTATGGATTCCCGTATTATAGGTGAATTCATCTGTTGCCGTCATCGTACTGACTTGTCGCAAATTCTCGTAAGTAAAAGGATCCGGGCCGAAAGTGGTATAGAACGCCATCTGCCGATTGCCTGATTCATCGTCGTACGGTTCCAGAATATCGACCGTGGGGAACGGACCTCCCACATAGCCACGCGGTTCGTTTTGGTACGACCACGTCAGGCGAGCCATGTTGTTGCCTTTGCCGTTTAGCACGTGACTGTTGAGTTCGGCAGCGACTGACGTGAAATTCATAATCTGTGAATAGTTAGCCGATTCAAAAGGCATAGAATAGAGGGAAGTACGTCCTTGCGAATATCTGTTGACGATATACGTTTCCCCATCCGAAACAACGGGCGTGTTGGTTCCTCCCAACGGACTCATTGAGCTAGATGCCAGATAAGAATCTGAGGTGTGCGTGTGACTGAAACGGATATTGAAGATATTGTTTTTGTCAATATTCCAGTCCAAACGTGCCAACAATTTGTAATCCGGCGTTTTGATGGAATAATCTTGGAAACGGCCGGGGTTATAGCCAAACTGTTCATTCAAGAAATTCTGGATATTCTCCAACTGACTGATGGTCGGCCGATTGAAGCCGGTACTACCGCCGTATAGTTGGTCCTCATTTGTTCTGGCCTGAATAGTGGAACCAGCCTGATTATCCACGATATATTCGCCATTAATGAAGAAGAAGAGTTTGTCCTTAACGATAGGGCCACCCAATGTCATACCGACCACATTGTTCAAGGTAGAAGAGCTGGTCAGTTTGTTGGTATCGACCTTCTGTCCATGTAATTTGTTGGAGGTAAAGTAATCATAGACAGAGCCGTGCCAGGAATTGGTACCACGTTTGGTCACCATATTGACGGCACCTCCTTGGAAGCCGCTTTGGCGGACGTTGAACGGAGAGATGTTGATGCTGATTTGGTCAATGGCATCTAGAGAAATAGGGCTGCCGCCAGCCGGGAGATTGGAGCCGATGCCGAAAGCGTTGTTAAAGGACGCGCCATCCACCGAGATAGTGGAACCGCGATAATTGCCGCCACCGACAGCGAATGTGCCACCGGATGACGTTGCCTGCGGCGTTAGCTTCATCACATCATTCAAACTACGGTCAACTGTGGGCATGGCCTCCATCGACTTACCATCTATGCGTGTTCCAATACCCGAACGTTGAACATTCATAGCAGAGCTTTCCGAATCGCCGTAGATAGCCACCTCCTGTAGTGTCACAGTTGATTTTTCAGCCACGACATTGGCCACCACCGACTCGGCAATGGGAGCAAACACATTCTGAACCATCGTTAAACGATAACCCATCTTTTCCACCTTAATATTGTAAGGTCCGCCGGCAATCACATTGTTCAACACGTAGTTGCCCTTCTGATTGGTTATCGCATAAAAAGCCGTATTCGTAGGCACGTGAACGGCGGTAACGACTGCCTCAGCAATTGGATTCGCACCATCGCTGACATTACCGGTAATCGTTGATGAGGTGGACTGAGCATTTGCTCCCACGATGGAGACAATACTCAGTACTAAAAACAAGCCAAATAATTGCAAATTGACTCCTCGAAATAATCGGAAAATTTGTAATAATTTCTTCATACGCATAACATCTAAAAACAGGCCGCAAAAGTAATCAAAATTTTGAGTTCTAAGTTTCAACTTATAAAGTTCACTGATTATGTCACAATTTCCTCAATATCACATTGTCACATTAGCACATTATTTTTGTATTTTCGCAGCCTTTCTTAAAAACGGTCAGGCTATGAGACTAAAAATCAACTTCTTTTTATCTGCCATTATTTTCGGATTGGGCAACCTCTTTGCACAGAAAACTTCCGTTGCCTCGCCCGAAGAGGCTGTCACGCTATTTTTCGATTTAACCGAACAGGGGCAAATGGAATACCGCGTATCCTACGAAGGGGAGCAGATTTTCCTGTCCTCCCATCTGGGTTTTGAAAGCACCAAAGGCAACAACCTCAAAGACGGCTTTCACATTGTGGGGACTACTTACAACACTATCGATGAGATTTGGACGCAGCCGTGGGGTGAGAACAAGACCAACCACAACCATTGCAACGAGATGGCTGTCAACATGGAAAATCAGGACGGCACGAAACTGACCCTCAGGTTCCGCGTCTTCGATGACGGTTTCGCCTTCCGCTACGAATACGACGTGCCCGTCACCGACAGTCTGTTCATCACCGATGAGCTGACGACCTTCCGATTAGGTGAGGACGGCACTTGTTGGTCCATTGTCGCCAACTACGAATCTTACGAATTTCTCTATCGGAAGATGGCCATTTCCCAATTGGACAATGCGAGCACGCCGATGACGTTCAAGACCACAACGGGGATATACGGCAGTATTCACGAAGCCGCGCTATACGATTTTCCGGAGATGGCGCTCTACCCTACCGACCGTCCTTTGGAGTTCAAGTCACGACTCGCCGCCTGGCCTGACGGCATTAAAGCGCGCTTCGCGGGGGGCAAGTTCACCACTCCTTGGCGCACCTGCCAGTTAGCCGACAACGCCGTCGGTCTCATCAACTCCTCACTGATACTGAACCTTAACGAGCCGTGCAAACTCGAGGGCGACCTCTCCTGGATTCATCCGATGAAATACGTGGGTGTCTGGTGGGGCATGCACCTCGGCATCAACACGTGGAAAATGGACGAACGCCACGGCGCGACCACGGAAAGTGCCAAACGCTATATAGACTTCGCAGCTGCCAATGACATCGATGCCGTGCTTTTCGAAGGTTGGAACGAAGGTTGGGAAACTTGGGGCGGTATGCAGAATTTCGATTTCACCAAGCCGTATGCCGATTTAGATATGGATGAAATTCTGCGTTATGCCAAAGACAAAGGTGTGGCATTCATCAGCCATCACGAGACGGGTGGCAACATATACAATTACGAGCGCCAGCTGGAACGAACGTATCAGTGGTTAGAGGATTTGGGCATACAAAGTGTGAAGACGGGCTATGCCGGCGGTCTTCCCGACGGGCACTGCCATCACGGGCAGTTCAACGTCAACCACTACCAACGTGTGGTGGAAACGGCAGCGCGCCACCATGTCACTTTGGACGTGCACGAGCCTATCAAGCCCACGGGCATTCGGCGTACTTATCCGAATATGATGACGCGTGAGGGGGCGCGCGGTATGGAGTGGAACGCCTGGAGCGAGGGTAATCCGCCGGAGCACCACGAAATACTTCCCTTCACCCGTCTGTTAGCCGGACCGATGGACTACACGCCCGGCACTTTCGACATCCTCTTTGAGAAAACCCGCGACCTGCCACAACGACAAAAGTGGAACGATAATGACAAGGGCAACAGCCGTGTGAACACCACACTTGCCAAACAATTGGCCAACTGGGTGATTCTCTATTCGCCTCTCCAGATGGCTTCCGACCTCATCGAACACTACGAAGGCCACCCCGCCTTCCAGTTCTTCCGCGACTTCAATCCCGACTGCGACTGGTCGAAAGCCCTGGCGGGTGAAATCGGCGAATACGTCGTCATCGTGCGCAAAGCAGGAGCCGACTACTTCCTCGGCGCCAGCACCAACGAAGAGGCGCGCGCCATCAGCATACCCTTAGATTTTCTGGAGAAAGGAAGAAAATACAAAGCCACCATTTACGCCGACGCCCCTGACGCCGACTGGAAGACCAATCCGACGGCTTACACTATCACCACCAAGGAAGTCAGCAGCAAACAGAAACTGACCATCAAGATGGCACCCGGTGGCGGACAGGCCATTCGGTTTTCCATCTGCCAACCATAAAAAAACAGGGGCAATTCGAGGTTGTCCCTGTTTTTTATAGAGTTTATAAGCGGTCTATTAGTATTCCATCATAGGATCCAATGTCTTGGCGTGTTCAATCATCTTTTCAACTTCCTTGACGGAAGGAACGCGATTGCAGAGGTTCTTGACCTTGTTCACTTCTTCCATCTTGGGTTGGAGATTGGCAGCCACTCTGTGACGGAATTCCTTAACGGTATCCACGCCAGAAGCTTCCAGCAATTCTGCGAATTGGCCGGCAACGCCATTAATACGGAAAAGGTCAGCGTGATTTGTCCAGCGGAGGACCAATTTTTCGCTAATGCCAGTTTCTTCAGCCAATTTGGCACGACCAGCTTTTTTAGCGCATTTGTTCAATAATTCTTCTGTCGTATTGATGCCAGCAGCTTTCAATTTATCACCATACGTGCCACCAATACCTTCAATTTGCTCAATTTTATAAGCCATAATACTTGTAAATTAAAAATAACGCCTACTCTCTTCTGGATTTTCGGCAAGTTCCATTTATTATAAAATAGGGTGCAAACGTACATAAAAAAATTGAAATTATTTTATGTTGTTTGAATATGAATTTTGATTTTCGTAGAGGGAAATTTATGAGCGGTGAACAATGGGTTGGAAATGCACGTGTTTATGAATGCTTTTTTAATCTCGGAGACAACGGACTGAAAATCCAGAGCTTTTGACCGTAATGCCTCCGTACAGGTCTGGTTCGTTATAATTCAACACATAGTAATGCGAGCTGGGCGTGTGATACTGCGTTGCACACCAGAAATAAGTTCCGAAAGAAATATTCCCGAAACTACTGCCGAAAAAGCCGGCGGGGAAAGCAGTAAATCCCGATGCATTGTTTGATGATGGGCTATTGCCCACACCACAAGAAACAGAGCTATTCTCCCAACCCGAAGTGGCCGCCAAAGCCTTGGCGACGTTGGAGCTGTTTCCATTACATTGGTAAACACTTTGGGCACCCACGTAATTTTCCAAAACAGTCCAATCCGAATCACTCGGCACGTGCCAGCCTTCAGGGCAAATGCCCCTGCGGTGACCACTAAACGTCGCACTCACCGCATCCGTTCCACTCGTATTGACAGAGGTTTCCGTATATGCCGTGTTAAACCGCATTCCAGTTGTACAGCAAACCATATAACGGCGTATTGGAGGAATCTCCGTACACACAATAAGCTTTCTTTCCAGAAAAGGAATAGTTGTTCGCGTTCGTTTCCAATATCGTAGTACCCGTACTGGGAGAAGTCTTGCAGCGCATATTTTCGCGTGTCCAACATTGCATTCCAATCTGAACCGTATGATACACATAGCCCTCATGGTCTGTGACGACAGGCAAATTGGCGCAAGGCCGCCCGTCATAAAGCGAATCTGATGGAACCACATCAAAGTGCAACACAATATCTTCCGATGTGTTTTGGTCTTTGACTATTTCCTGACTGGCACAACTTTGTCCATACACAAAAGCATACGCCACATAACGCATTCTGTCTCCGGCCAAAAAGAGGTTATTGGAATTTTCCTTTGTTTCGGACTTCGCAAAATACTCATCCACTTCGCCAACATATTGTATAGCATTGGCACCAGCACAGCGGTTGTTGAGGATTTTGACAGAGGCGGGCTCACGGCCAGAACGGGTCGTCAGCACATAGCTTTGCGGATTGGCCAACTGTATCCGAAACGTGTGCTTGCCGGCATCCATTGTATTTTGATAATCGGCCATCTTCTTCCCGTTCATATTGTGGATTTCGACCTCAACCTTGCCGCCTTTCGGCAAAATCAGAGAGAACTCGCTAACGCCATCAAACGGGTTAGGCACGTTTTGCGAAAGCTGCAGGCGCTCTGCAGAATTCCAATCTCCAATGCCCACATTTCCCAGAACAAGTATGGTGTCGGGATAGAGAATGGTATCCTGCCAATTACGCGTGAGATTGGTGACCACCACTCCACTCATCGGAATGTAGTGATTGTCTGCATCCCTGCCCGTAAAAGTCAGCGTAGTCGTTTGCGCACCGACGTCAAGACAGAGCACTACAAAGACTACCAAGAACAAAATTTTATTCATCATCTCTTGATTTCCCACTCATTGATGTTCCGTTCCGCGGTACTGTAGTTCACGCCGATCTTCATCAGGGTCCGTTCATCACTTTGGAAGCGCTCGGCATAGCCCTTTTCGTCAATTTGGGCGAGGGCTTCTTCTGCCGACTTGTTGAACTTGAACTCGAAGATATAGACATAGTCCGTAGTCTGCACAGTCATGTCCATACGGCCCTTGTTGGTG
>JAZRYT010000149.1:0-14550 GCA_045600905.1 Bacteroidales bacterium | reverse complement strand
GCTTCCTGCGGCAGATAGCCGACGCAGCCAATGGGTTCGTCGGTCTCTAATAGCACAATGGCCCACATACCCTCGCCGTGGAAGATGGTGCGAATAAATTCCAAGCTTTCGGCTTCGCTTTGGTGCGGCGGCCAGCCCGCGCGTGGTCCAACTTCCGGATCGGAAGCGTATTTGAACAATGCCGGCGCGTCGTTTTCGCGCCAGGGACGGAGTAGGAGTCTTTCAGTTTTAATTTGAGTTTCCATAATGTCAGTATGAGTCTAATCTATCAATGCAAGTAATAGTTTTTTCAATTACGGCACGAAGAGCAATATATACGGAAAGGCGGCTTTCAGAACCGATATATCGAAGTTCATAGTTCGTCGTGATACGGTGCGGCTTTCTCTTGATTTCCTACATCTTGCTAGTTTGCAGAATCTATTTATTTCTTATTCCAATCAAGAATGGTAATGTTCATACCGAACACAAAATTGTACTTGATACTGTCAGACAGATTGTGAATAAGGAAAAGACGTGTGTCGCGTTCAGTTGGAATATAGTCCTTCTCCTTGACATTTTCAGCCAGTTTTGAATCATATTCCAGTGGATTGTCCGGAGTTCCATTATCCTTAATAATCAAGCGGAAACCGTTCTCTGTCTCAATGAATGACAAATCAAAATAATTGATATTGCTACGCAATCTCTTTTCTCCAACACTATCGCACAGTTCAATGCAGCAGTATTTGATATGTTCAACAATATGATTGGGCAGTTGGCGCACATCAGTGAAAAGCTCCAAATCCTTAAGCATACTGTCCATTCTTGTAAGTTTGAAATCCATACTATAGTCAAAACGTACATAGACAGGGATAGTATCAAGCATCGTAAAGCGCGTGAAAGCCTTGCTTCTACGGTGGAAACTGTATGCGTATGCCAATGCGGCAAAAACCATTGGGATACTGCCGGTAATAAATCCAAACCACAGTTTTTCAGGCGATACTTTCGACCACACCAACATATTCAGTGCCGTAAAAATACCGATTCCGAAAATGAAGAATATCTTACCGCCTACGTGGCCCATCAGCTGCATCACTACGGTTGAGTAAACGGCAAGAAAAGCAAAGCAAAGGTAAAATACGCCAAAACAGCTGAACGGTATTCTACAAGAACTGGCCATCTCGGGCGTGTTCATTCCGAAACAAGATAGAATCATTTCTGGGAAGAATATCAGCACCAACATCAAGATGCAGAAAAGACCAATCACAATCTTCAAGCATCGGTGTATGACAAAAAGCATTCCGTCCTTATCTTGTTCTCCCTGCATACGGGTAATCTGAGAGATACCAGCAATGCATATACCTACAACAAGTCCGAACGTTACGGATTCAAGTTGTATGCATAGGCCGAACTGTGACAACGCAACAGCTCCTAATCTATGGGAAATTAAAGTGTTGCAGAACAGCACAAACAAATTGATGACAATGTAGAAAATATTGAATCCGAAACCTTGTTTGAGGTTTTGTCCAAGAATTCTTCCCCATCCGGAGCCAAAAGCTTTCCAACTGAACTTGTAAGCGCTTTGACCTTTCAAAAAATATGGAACATACAGTCCCAGATTCGCCATACCCGATATCACTGTTGACCACGCGGCACCAGCGATTCCCCAATGAAGAAAGGCTATGAATACAAGGTCCAAAACAACATTGATAGTGTTGGCTAAGATTACATTCCTTGTAACAACCTCGGGATGTCCTTCAACTGAAATGAAATTACTCAGTGTGGTGTTGAAAGGCGCCAATAGGAAATATAAAAGGCAAATACCTAAATATATCTTAACATTTTCCGACCCGAGTTCGCCAGGGCACAAGAAACGGCTTATTCCGTCAAGACTGCTCAAAATCACCAGTACGGCAATCAAAACAACCATTACAGCCGATGAAAGAGAAATCGAAAATATCCTATTGGCCTGCTCTGTATTTCCGCTAGCCAATTGTTTGGCTGCCAAAACACTACCGCCCATATTGCAAATCAGAGTGAGTACACATACCGCATTAACCAATGGCATTACCGTATTGATGGCATTGAATGCATCAGGCCCCAGCAGATTGCCCGTACAAAGACCGTCAACCAGCGTGGTGATGAGCGGCGCAATAGCCGTCAATGTTGTCGAAATCAATGTTTTCCTGTAGCTGAATCCCAGCAGACTGTTGTTTTTCTTGTTTTGACTACTCAAATTCTTCATTTCTAATGATGGGGATATAAATCTAATTTTTCCAATCAGCCAAGTGTTATTGCCCCCTTAATCCACTTGAACAATTTGTCTTTCCGTCACTTATAGGGTTTCTCCTATTGTACTGACTGATAGTGCAAAATTACACTTTTTATTAACAATTAGCTCCTTTAAAATGTTTCATTTGATATTCTGGTTAGTGACTTTATTGTTTCCTGCAGCTTTTCCAAGAACCTCGCCGCGTCCATACCGTCCATCTGCACGTGGTGGAATTGGAAGGAGATGGGCACCATCGTTTTCCACAAATGCTTGCGATACTTTCCCCACATCACCATCGGGTTGCAAAACAGCTCGGTATATTGGTTGACAATGCAATCGAGCTCGGTGGCCGGCATCGTGGAAGTGCCGATGACCATATCGTCTTCACAGAAGGAACTCTCGCCATTCTCGGCCACTGATTTCGTCAAAGACAAATAGTCGCGGTTGAACTGTTGCAGGTCGTCGGTGACGTGGATGTCGCAGGAGTTGATGCCGCCTTGCCGGTTGGGCACTATGACATTGACGGCCAACGTGTCGTATTGCAACATTTTGTCTTTTTGCGGCAATAGATAAAATTCCTTGATAGCACTGGCCGCCTGGCCGATGCAATAGCACATCAGCATATTGAGTTTTAGATTCTTTTTCTTACTGATTCGTACCAGATGACTAATGTCGAAAGTCTTGGTCAGTGTGACCATCGGCATAGGTGATTTCATCCAAAGTTCAAAGGCCTTGGCGCGTGGAGTGGTTTGAGGGTCAATAATCTGTGTCATTTCGATTTTGTTTTTTTAGGGAACTATCAGCTATTCGTTATTCACTTAAACTATGCTTTCCAATTCTTGACCAACCGGTAGCCTAATCTTGCGAAACAAATTTCGAGTGCCAGTTCAACGCCCGCGCACGTGATGGCGCACGTCAAAGCCTGCCGCCAGCTCCATCCGAACAAGGGGATGCTCACCACGGTAGCGAACACTAAATTATCGACGAACTGCGCAATGCCAGTGGATACGAAGCTGCGGATGGCAAATTCGCGATATCGGTCTTTTGTGAACAAATTGGCGATAGACATATTGATAACAGAGTTGACGATAGAAGACACCAACATCGCAAAGGCTGAACCCAGAACTATCCACGTTGAGCCCCCGATGGTGGCATTCAGTGCCTCATTGACCGCTAAATTTCCCGTATCGTAATACGCGCCCCACATACCCGGCGTAAGGGAAATCAATTTGAAAACGCAAAACGTCAGCAAGTTGATAACAATGGCAAAGATGGAAATCTTAGTCGCGGCTTTGCCGCCATAGACTTTGCAAATGCAGTCCATGACAAGGAAGGTAATCCACGACAAGGCAAAACCGCAGTCAAGGGCAATCCAATCCGTATGAACCAACTCTTTATTCGCCAACAGATTCATTGACACAACCGTTAACACGAACACGGTGAGTATCAGTGACGGGATTTTTTGCAACAGGACTTTATAGTCCTCCCATTCTGTTTTGAGAAAATTTTTCAGCATTGCTCTTTATGTTTTAATTTGTATTTGAGAGCGGAGGATGACAAGCGTAGAACTTCGCTCTGGAATAATTTGAAAAACGGCGGCGAAAATACAAAAATAATGAGATGTTTTTTAATTTTGCCGCGATTTCAACTACGGTCGAAATTACATTTCAGATATTCAAAAACAATTATAAAACAAGCATTTATAAATAATGGATAACAAAGTTCCACATTTTTTATGGATAGCATTGGTGCTGGTCTTTGCCATAAGCAGCTGTCACAGGCCCGAAGGAGAATGGATTGACGAATTTGCCCAAGACCTTTCCCAATTGCCCAACGTTGTTTCAGTAACTAAAGAAGACAGTCCCGACTTTGCCGCCAAATTCAAGGTCTTTTTCGAACAGCCCATCAATCACGACAATCCGGCAGCCGGAACTTTTAAGCAGCTGGTCTATGTGTGCATTGAACATCCCGACAGCATAAATGTACTAATCACGGAAGGTTATTATGCTTTCGATGCCCGGTCGCCGCACGAATTGACCACTATGTTTCACGGCAACCAGATTGTAGTGGAACATCGTTATTATGGGGAATCCACCATCAATGACCCTGATTTTCGTTACAATGATGCAGAGAACTCGTGCGATGATTTGCATGCCATTGTTATGGAACTTAAATCTCTCCTTTCCAGAAAATGGATTTCCACGGGGCGCAGCAAGAGCGGTCTGACCTGCAATATGTACCGTGCCTATTATCCCTACGATGTGGATGTTACCATTCCTTATGGTTCTCCCTTCTGCCAAAGTCGTTATGATGATCGTGTGGCACAAGCGCTGAGGACCATCATTGGCACTTCTGAGGCACGTGCCAAAGTAACTGCCTTCCAACGCGAAGTGCTGAGTCGTCGCGAAGTGATGGCGCGCAAATGGGATTCCACAGCTACTGCACAAGGCGTTCAACTCAAGCTTCCAGCCAACAAAATGTTAGATATCAATATGATGGATTTCAAAGTGGGTTTTTGGCAATTTGGGTTCGATGTCAACGATATTCCTGAATCCACGGCTTCAGATGATGAGATTTTCAACTATCTGATTTCCATCTCCGGTCCTGATGCCTGGGATTTCAATTCTGACGTAAACAAATATTACACGGAAGCTTATAAGGAGTTGGGGCACTACGCCCTACCCCCAGACGGCATTGAGGATTTGTTGGTTGTGGATGATTATATTCTGCAGGATTTCTTGAAATATACTTTTGTTCCCGATGGCGTTCCCAACACCTTTTCAACGGCTATGCACCAGAAGGTGGATGCGTTTCTGCGCCAAACGGATGCCAAGTACATTTTCATTTATGGCGGTTGGGATCCTTGGTGTTATGTAGGCATCGGTCCGGAATATGTGCGGAGCAACATCCATCGTTATGTCTTGCCAACGGGCGTCCACCACACAAACATCTCCAACTTCGATCCGGCCACGCAGGCTGAAATCAAGGGGCTGTTAGAGAAGTGGCTAAGGTAGGAACATCACTTAGTAATTCAAAGCCAACCATCTGGAAAAAAAAACATTGTAGATGCTATAGGATTTTTCCTGTAATCCAATGTTTTCCAACACTAATTCTTTCTCTGAAAGTGCTTCAACCGCCCGACGCGCATTGGTGGCACTTCCAATTTTGTACTTAGAAAGAAAATCTGTCGTCGTGAGTTTTGTGACCGAATCCTCTTTGGCGATGGCGATTAATATGCGCCACTGTTGCGGCGACAGCAGTTCTCTGTATTGCAAAAAGTTAGATGTCTCGCGTGCCAATATTTCCACGGCCGCACTTCGTACTATGTCGAGGTTTATTTTTTTCTTACCTAAAGCAAAAACCTCATTGCACAGTGACTGCGTGTAAAAAGTATGCCGTTTGGTCCATTCCAATATAAAATGAAGAGCAACATCCTCTATTTCCATATTTCCGGCGGAAAATTTTTCCCGAATAAAATTCGCATACGTTTCCATATCAATTTTGTCCAATGTCAACGTGCGTGTACTGGAAAAGAAGGGGCGATTGGGGTCGGAGAACATCATCGACATTGTTTTCCGCTTGCTTCCACAATAGATGAAGCGGATATTATTCATTTGCTGCGCATAGGTACGGAGCAGTGCCTCCACATTTTTTTCCGGATATTCCGTAATCTGCTGGAATTCATCAACAGCCAATACCACAGGCAGTTTCTGGCTATTGAGAAACTCAAAAAGACTTTTCAAAGTATGCTCTTTTTCTTCCGCAGTATCAAAACGGAAAGAAATCTGCGGCGTGCCACTGAATGCATCATAGCTGAATATCGGTCGAAAGCCCTTCAATAAGGCAACAAATTTGGCTCCAAGAGTGGTTTTTTCTGGAAATTTTGACAAAATAGCTTCCGCTAATATTTTGACAAAGTCATCTAATGATAGCGTTGCAAAAATATCGGCATAGATAGTGATAAATGGAAGATTTCTTTTTTCAATCTCATAAAAAGTATGGTAAATCAATCCTGTTTTCCCAAATTTTCTTGGTGAAATAAGGGTAGAATCAGCACCATTTTCAATGTTTCTTATTAGAGTTTCTGTCTCTTGAACTCTATCACAAAAGTAATCTGGAGACCTGTAACCTTTTATAACAAAGGGATTTTCTTTCATATAATTTAATTTTTCGCAAAAATACATTTTTTTTGAAAACAACCTATTTTAGGCTGCCTAATTTAGGCAAAAATTTTGACCTAAAATAGGTAATAATTCTATTAAATTCACCCTAACTCTGTTCACTGCTCACAGTTCACTGACGACTATTTTTCAAACCACCGCAGCACGTTCAGTTTCTTCTCTCCAATTTTTCCGCCGTACGGATGTTCGCGCAGGGGCAGATTACAGCAGGTTGCGCCCGTCAGCGCGGTGCTGGGATGCGTGAACTCGCGGAAGCCCCACTCGCCGTGGTACGCGCCCATACCGGAGTGACCCGTGCCGTTGAACGGCACGCCTTTGACCATCAAATGCACGCACACTTCGTTGATGCAGCCTCCTCCATACTGTTGTGAACGCATCACACGGTTGGCCCAGTGCTTGTCTTTCGTGAAAAGATAGAGTGCCAGTGGGTGCTCGCGTTCCGCAATCATGGCCATCATCTCATCAATTTCGCTGTCCTTGAACGGCACAATCGGCAACAGCGGACAGAACAGTTCGTGCATCACGATTGGTTCGTCTTTCTGCACAGGATAGATGATGGTTGGGGCGTAACGCCGGGTATCTCTGTCGCCTACTCCACCGTAAACAATGCGCTCGCGGTACTCGTCGGCCTCACGCGCACACTTGTCATAGGCGCTTTCCGTGATGAGTTTGGGATAGTCAGGATTTTCCAGCGGATGCTCGCCAATCTGGCGGGTGAACTCCGCCTTCAGCGCGGAGATGAACGGTTCGGCAATCTCCTCCGCCACGGCAATCTGGTTGATGTTGATGCAGATTTGTCCGGCGTTGCAGAGTTTGAAGAAGGCAATTTTACGTGCCGCGTCTTGAATGTCGGCATCCTTGCGCACCACGCACCAGTTGCCGGTTTCGCCGCCCAGTTCCAATGCCACGGGCGTGAGGTTTTGGGCGGCTTCTGCCAAGACGTGTTTGCCCACCGCCGGCGAGCCCGTGTAGAAAATCTTGTCGAAGCGCTGCGCCAAGCACATATCGGCCACATCGTGACCGCCGTCTATCAGCGTGACAAACTCGGGCGGAAAAACCTCAGCCACGAACTTCTTGAGTGCGGCGGTGCTGGCCGCAGACTTGGAGCTGGCCTTCACCACCACGGTGTTGCCGCCGCAAATGCTGGCCGCCACCACGCCCAACGTGAGCAGTATCGGGAAGTTGAACGGGCTGATGACGAGTGTGACGCCGTAGGGCATCTTATAGACTTTGGTAACCAGGCTGGGGAAGCACATAAAGCCGCTGAAGTGCCGCTCGGGACGTGCCCAGCGCTTGAGTCCGCGAATCATCTCGTTGATTTCCACGATGGTCGGACCGATGTCGCAGAGGTAGGCCTCCACGGCGCTGCGCCCGAGGTCTTCGTGCAGAGCCTCTTCAAATTCCTTTTCGTGCGCCACGACCGCGTCGCGCAATTTCTTCAACTGGCGGATGCGCCATTTCACATCAAGGGTTTCGCCCGTGCGGAAGAAGTTCCGCTGCCGGGCAACGATATTCTGGAGATCTTCGTGGGTATAAGACATCATATAGGGTCGGTTTTAAGGCGCGAAAATACAAGAAAATTCCGTCTGGCCCTTTATTCCAATTCTATAAAATCGCTAAGAGGACGTATTTTTGCTCGATACGTGTTTAGTCGTTCTTTGATATTAGAGACTTTCTCGAATTTGACTTCCTGAGTGTTATCAAAATGGAGGACAATGTAATAAGCAGCATGCTCAGGATGGAAGCCTTGTTTCTCCAAGTTTTCTTTTGTCCATATTTGGAATGTGCCTTCTTTCTTTAATTTGAAAATTTGGCAATCATCACCATTGGTATGCAAAAGGACATATTTCATTTTTTCAAATCCATTTACAATTTGCAGAGAGCCTTTTGATTCACCCGCACGCAAGTAGCAGATGCCTTTTTCTATCATCTGTTTGCGTTTGTCCGCAGTCGCATGATTTACCAAAACCATTGATTCATTTGACGATTCGGACATTTTGCGCAACATTTTTTGTGCGGTTACAGTATCACTAATTTCCCGTCGACGACGAATTCCCAAATCCAAATATTCCTTTTCTTGGTCAATGCCGATGAAATTTCGACCTAAGAGATTGGCAGCAATACCCGTAGTACAGCTTCCAGCAAATGGGTCAAGGATAATATCTCCTGGATTAGTAGAAGCTAAAATTATTCGGTACAACAATTTGAGCGGTTTCTGTGTAGGATGTTTTCCACACGTTTTTTCCCAAAGCCCCACTGCAGACAACCTCCATACATCGGTCATCTGCTTATCCCCATTCAAACGTTTCATTACATCGTAATTGAATTTATGAGGAACTTTTTCAGATTTGCGAGCCCAAATGATTAATTCTGTGGAAAAAGTGAAATAGCGGCAACTGATATTGGGAGCAGGATCGGATTTTTGCCAAGTAATGTAATTAAGAATCTTGTAACCCAACTCTTTAAGGCAGCGTTGTACAACAAAAATATTGTGGTAGGTACCGCTTATCCAAATCGTTCCGTTGTCTTTCAACTTTGGGCGACAAGCGGCGAGCCATTCCTTGTTGAACTGATACATATATTCAGGAGTACCCCCCTTATCCCAATCGCCTTTATCCACACAGACCATTCGACCATTTTTGCAACTTATGCCGCCATTGCTGAGAAAGTAGGGCGGATCCGCAAAAATCATATCCAAACTATTGTCCGGAATGTTTTTGACAAGTTCACGGCAGTCACCGTGATGAAGGATGAAATTAGGATAGTTAGTAAAATCGGACATCTTAGTGGAATGTTGCAGTTGAAACTATTTGAAAAATATTTTTATGTTCTTTTAATTGTTCTAACAATCTTTTAAACATATATGCATCATGGCGATTTGTTTTCTCTTGAACCATTAATAATTTTGCTAACAATAATAGAAATTTTACACTATATTCTCCTTTCCCTGCTAAAACTTCGTAATTGCTAGCTTCGGATTCAACAGTTTGCATCAAATTATCTACATTAAGAAACCTTTCACGTTCTTCTGTGTTTTGAAAAGGTTCAATGCTATTCCACTGGTTAATAAGAAACTCTAAGAGTTGATTTGTCGTTTGATTTTCTTGGTGCTGTTTAATCATTATGTCTACAGCCCAATGTATATGTTTTGGTGTTCTGATTCGGCTCCATTTGTTTCCTTCTTTTTGTCTATATTTAATCAAAATGTCCCAATCAGATAAGTTTCCTTGATAAATACCTATATAAAAATGTCCATTTACAGGAAAAGAAGTTAACAACTCTTTTCCTCTTAATTCCATTGAAACGTTGTCCATATTTATTTGATAATTTCTATAAATTTTTCTATATCAGTCAAATTATACACACTTGGTATAATGTTATACGCTTCTTGCAATTTGTTTCTTGCGCTCTTCCATCCAATGCCATCCGTTATCCAAACAAATTCAAAGCCATTAACTGAATTGATTTTAGGAGCTATATCTGAATATGAACGAGCTACTTCATTAAGCTTTGAGCCACCGCCACTATAGAAATTAACTTCTATCAAGTATTTCTTTTGTGGTGTCTCAACTACAAAATCAAAACGTTTTTCGTCATAACCTAGAACTTCAGTTATGCTTGGCCTCTCTGTAGAATAAACTTCTGTTCGATATTTAACTTCGTTGGCATCAAAAATTTTAGCAACAGTGTCTTCCATAATGTGTCCGCTCCTGTTTTTACGAGCATTAGTGTCAAGTCCTGTTTCTATTCCAAAAACATAATCAACAAGGTCCTTGATTTTTTGTTGTTGGAAGATCTCTGTCAATCCTGTATTGTCAAGATATTCTATCACACCATCTACAGATTCAAAAAGTGTATCCAAAACAATACAATTTCCCAATGAATCAATGACTTTTTTCTGTCCTTCACTGCGCACGGCTATCAAAATGTCCATAACATTGAAAGCCGTTTTGTCTCTTTGCCAAATAGTTTCAACGGCTTTCCTCATGTCAGTTGCTCCAATTAAGCTGTTTAACATACACAGACTCAGTTTTATGTTGTTCACATTTTCCGAGATCTTGTTGAAGTCGCAGAAAAAATCCAACGTCTGATTTGTTTCTTTCAGTTGAGATATAAAAGTAGTGAATTGTTCTTCAGTGTGAACTTTCGTCATAGTTCCTATATTACAAATTTCTTTAATCTTTTTTTGTTCCGTTGATGTTTATTATCAGAATCTAGATTATCGTTTAACATCAAAACGTCTATGAATTCTAATCCCATTTTTTTTGCAGCAGCCAATCTATGTTGTCCGTCCCTAATATAATATTCGCTATCAACACTTATCGGTTCCCAGCCTTCAAGATGAAAATTGTTGACGATATTATTTACTGTCCAATCACTAATTTCATTTGCAAATGCTAAACGATTTTTGTCTATTCTAATTTTATCTATGGAGACCTTTCTTTCTATTTGTCCTACAAGCTTATATGAAGAATATTCATAAGCAATAGGTATATAATTCGGCATAGAAAAATTATCTATAAGAAGTTCCGTTAATTTTCCGCGCTTTTGAGCATTTGCATTTACCATTCTATTTGCATAAACTCGTCTGATTTGATAATTGGAATACAATTCATCAAAAAATGAATCATTAGGATTTGTATTCTTGCTATCAGAATTACTCAACATAAAGTAGAATTTTTTACTATTCACTAAATGGCAAAAATCTCTCAAACGAACCTGCTCTCTGTCGTTAAATGCCTCTTTAGAATAATCATTGAAATTTGAAGTGTTGTTCAAAGGACGATATGGCGGATCTAAGTAGAAAAAAGTATTACCATGTGCTTTTGACATGGTCTTCTCAAAGTCTCCTGTCAATATTTCAACTTTCTGCAACAATTCACTATCAGAATAGATTGTAACAGGGTCACAGATTGTTGGCCTCTGATATCTTCCAAAAGGGACATTAAATAATCCTGATTTATTTACTCTATACAATCCATTAAAGCAAGTACGATTTAAGAAAAAGAATAATGTTGTGTTTTCAATATCAGAAAGTTTCTTAGTGTTAAATCTATCACGCATTTGCAAAAAAAACTCCTTTTTAGATTCCTCCGTGTTAAGAGTATAGTATTCTTTTTGAATGCTGTTTAATGCTTGAATTAAAGCATCCGGATTATTCTTGACAACCATATAACAAGTTGTCAAATCAGCATTGATATCATTTATTACTGCTGAAGTGATATTGGAGTGTTTTTGCAACATATAGAAGAGCATTGCTCCTCCGCCCACAAAAGGTTCTATGTAAGTTACATTCTCCCATTTATCAAAGTCAGCTGGAAGCAATGCTTCAAGTTGTTCTAAGAGTTGCGTTTTACCGCCCACCCATTTGACGAATGGTTTAGCTTTCATATCTTTTTTATTATAATGTTATATTTTAGTAAGTTATCAAACTATTTATGGTTAAAATCATATTCTTTCATTAGGAGCGCAAAAATACATTTTATTTTAATAAAAATGTTAAAATAATAATAATTATTTTTTACTCAACTGTTTTTATTCTTCGTTTGAATTGTATTATAAACGAAATACTATTGAGAAACTATTTTAGAAAATCATTCGTGGAATCGTTGTTCATTTTGTTGATATTAACTTGAATTTATGTGAGGTTATAGAAATCACGCCTTTTCGAGGCGAAAATGCAAAGCATCTAAGCTTGTTAAGTCTTTTATTTCGTCATCACGCATTGCACATCACAAGCATAAACATAGACCTTGTTTGTAGAATCCACGGCCAATTCCAAAGAGTTGAAAACCACGCAATGTGTTTCGTCGGTGCACACCATCAGATCGTCACGATACTTCTCGCACCACTGTTCGGTAAGGCTGTAACCTGGGTCCCATCCACACTTCTCAAGTTGCTGGATGACCAATGCCGTCGCACTGAGTTTTTGTTCACCACAATGAATTTCACAGTCCTCGTGCAAACGCGTTATTTGACAATCGGGATAAAGATGCCGATAGGCTTGGATATCCACTACGAGGTCATAATCATAATTTTCACCCAAATAGATGATTTTCTTGTCGGTAGGCGAGGATATGATGTCAGACACTCTATAGCTGCTTGAGTAGGCAGTTGTTTTGTAGGAGAGTGACAGTAGATAGTCTTCGGCGCTCTTGATGCCGAATGTATGCAAAGCATCAGTATCCGTCCATTCAATATATTGTAAAGATTTGTAAATGATACGGTGTTGCTTCATTTGGGCAACATCCACTGTGTCTGCTTGGTTTAGTATCAGTTTTCCGTCTGGAGCGAGCCGTCCGATAGACGAGGCCGTTTTTTGAACCCGCACAATTTGTGATTTCAGCGACATCTGTTTGGCAGAGAGTGGCGGGATGCAGATGGAGGCCAACGCTACAATTGCGGCTGCAACTGTGAGGATGAAGTAACCCTTTTTATTCTCAAATAGAAACAGGACCACGTATGCCGTCATCAACAGGCCACAAAGAATGAGATAATAGCGATTTTCGGTCAGTCCGTAGTCTGAGATGCGGCGCGCCACGCCCACCCAGAAAAGTACGAGCAGGGGCAGCGCAAACCAACTGAAGTGACGATAAAACCAGCCGAACGGATTCTTGTCGCAAAACTGAAGCAGCATTTTGGCAACCATCGCCACAATGCAAAAAATGAAAATCATTATTGAGACGGAGCCTTCCGGCAGCGTCCACGTGAAGAGCACTTTGGCGGAATAGATGTAGAGGATGGCAGTATAAATGAGCAGTGCGGGAGTCAGCACCCACAGCAAAACGTTCTTCCAGAACCTTTCCAACGAAAACACACGTTCTTCATCTTCCAAGGCAAAAAAGAGCATCGGAAGGATTACGACAAAGACGATATAGGCCACTTTTTCCATCAGTTCGTCGTGGAAATCCCATCCGAATATCATCTCCATAGAGACTTGGATGAGGACATAGAGCAGATACAATATGCTGGCAACAAAAGCCGCCATCCCGCCAGAAATCACCATTGAAATGTTGCGTTGAACATACGCGACATTTTCCATTTTGAAGTGGCGGATGAACAGCCACAATACGTCAACAACAATCAGAACCCAATAGGAAATCGAAAGACTCCAATCCAACAGGACTTGTGCCAACGGAGGCGTTACAAAACTGGCTATAGACAACAACAGCGGCACAAAGTAGAGCAGGTTCCAAAGTTTGCTCTTCTGGCGATAAAAGCTCAACGTATAGGCTGCCGTCACCAAGAACGGTGCCAAGATGCAGGGACACATCCACGAGGTACCATACAAATTCTTATTGATACCCAAAACAATGGCTGCATAAACTAACATAACAAGTTCCACCGGGTGCTGGCATACGGAACGAATCAGAAGTTTCCAACCGTCTTGAATTTTGCGAAGCAGGTCGAATTTTTTCATATCATCATTTGCTATAAGACATTACACGCACATTCTCTCTATCAGTTCCTTGTGCTGCGGAAATGATTGCATCAGACTGTTTTTGTCGGCCAGCTCGAAGTTGTCGAAGGTGAAGGCCGGGGCCACGGCGCAACCCACCAAAGCAAAACCCTGTTTGTCGGGAATCTCGGCGGCGAACCACTGTTCCGGCTGGATAACGACCTGCATTTCGCCATCGGGTGCGAGGCGGTGTGTGTGGAGCGTGCCGTCAGGGTCAATCACATAGATGTTCAGCGCCTCGCCCGCGTGATGATACCAGATTTCGACCACATTGTGCAAACGATGGAATGCCGAAATGTCCTGGTTCGTCAACATATAGTAGATGGTGGAAATATCCTTCTTGCCCGTTTCGTCATTGCCGAACAGCTGCTTGAAATAGCCGCCTTCGGGATGGGGCATAAGTTCCAGTTTTTGAATGTAATCTTGCGCAGTCATATTTGAAAAACAATAATTAAAAATTGATGTCTCTGTCTATAAAATGCGCAAACATACATAAAAAATACAATAGTTTCCCAAAAATATGTATCTTTCCTCTATAAATACATACCAAGAAAGAAGAAATAGTCGGAGGAGATTGGCAAAAACGAGAATATCAGGCAAGAGAACCCCAACCGAGCACCCAAGGTGACGGGCGGAACAATAAAATAAAAGAATTTCCTCTT
>JAZRYT010000148.1:0-9872 GCA_045600905.1 Bacteroidales bacterium | reverse complement strand
ATGAGCGAACACGTTGACAAACCGCTCAACCAAGTTACTTACGCTTACCTCGGAGATGCTCGTTTCAATATGGGTAACTCTTTGATGGTTGGTGGTGTTAAAATGGGTATGGACGTCCGTATCGTGGCTCCTAAGGGCCTTCAACCGGACAAGGAACTTATCAAGACCTGCCAGAAAATTGCTAAGGAAACAGGCGCTAAATTGACCGTTACTGACGATGTCAAGAAGGGCGTTAAGGGTTGTGACTTCCTTTATACTGACGTTTGGGTTTCTATGGGCGAACCCGCTGAAGTATGGAAAGAACGTATCAACTTGTTGAGACCTTATCAGGTTAACAAAGAAATGATGGAAATGACAGGCAATCCCAACTGCAAATTCATGCACTGCCTTCCCGCATACCACAACCTCGAAACGCAAGTTGGCCGCGATGTAAACGCACAATTCGGCCTTGACGGCATCGAAGTTACAGAAGACGTTTTCGAATCCGAGAACTCCATCGTTTTCGACGAAGCTGAAAACCGTATGCACACCATCAAAGCTGTTATGGTTGCAACTTTAGGTGACTAATCACGCATTTTCCTATCCGAGTTCTTTGGAACAAAAGTTTGGTTCCAGCAACATTCCTGATGGTTGGACCGTCCAAACATTCTAATCAACCGAACATCCTATTTCAGGAAAACAGATGTTCTATAGTCTGAATATTTCCCTGAAAATCATACCAAAAAGATGAGATGTCAAAGCACTATGGCATCTCATCTTTTTTTATATAGAAGGTGGAAACATTTCCTCAAAAACTCACCATTTTCCATTAACCATTCATCTTTTTTCGTCTTTCTATAGGTTTTATCAATACTGTAATCGCCACGTTTACAGGTGTTTATTAAAATGTATTTTTGCCGCCGTCAGATTTTCCAAAACGAAAAACGACAGTAACAAACCACATTCTAATAAATAATAAGAATAAACATTATGAAAAAGAGAAGACTCATTCAATGGGAAATCATCCCCATCATTTTGCTATTGTTTAGGGAATTTGTTCCAACCCTTGCCTACTCTTCCAACAACTCCGTTAATCCGCCAGCTGCCACCTACGACCCTGGAGCCATTGATTCCACCGGGCAGGTGCTATGCGAAGAAGAAACCGGAGTACTCATCCGCGCCATCCAGTCCTTGTCCAACGCATCAGGGAGCAACGACATTCACTACAAATGGCAAGTTTCCGTGAATGGAGGACCTTTTAGTGACATCAGTGGCAACCACGATTCGCCGACATTTCTTCCCACCCGATTCAACGCATTCGGTTCCTACTTCATTTTCAAAAGACTCGTACAATTCGAAAGAAACGGAATCTGGTATGAATCCCGCAACACCTACAAATTAGTGATTGACCGCAAAAACCGTTCTGTCTCCATCACTGACATCCAAGCCACTGCCGAGGACATCTGCAAGGAGGATCCCGTCACACTGACGGTTCAGGGTACCACCAACTCGTTGGACGACATTCATTACCAATGGAGTAACGGTGCGACAGGAGCCACGATTACAGTGAGGCCGTCAACCACAACCATCTATACCGTAACAGCCAGCGTATCCACAGGCAGTTGTATGGCCACGGCCACCCAATCCATCACGATACACGTCTATCCGGAGTTCAATGCGGGCATTATTGCCTCGGCGCACGAAACTGTCTGCCTCAACAGTCCCGCCCCAACCATTGAAGACGTCCGTTCTGCCACGGGAGGGCACGGGACAAAGAGCTACCGTTGGAAAGTCAATGGAGTGCTCATTCCGAGTGCCACCGCCGCCACCTACACACCTACTATCGAGCTCATCAACACTCCCGGCACCTACACGTTTAGCCGCGAAGCCACGGATGAAGTATGTTCCGACTGGACACCCTCAGAGAACGAATACACCCTTGTCGTCAGTAATCTGTCCGTCTCTCCCGTTGAAATCACAGCGCAAGACGCCCTTATATGCAACCGGCAGTCCGCACTATTGACCGCATCAATAGAACGCCAAACGCCTACCCAATGGCAATGGTTCGCGGGTGCCGGTTCTTCTATGCGGGAAATAGAAGGTGCCACCTCATCAAGTTTTCAGACTCCTTTTCTGACAGAATCTACCACTTACACCGTAACGGCCACGACTATGCTTTCCAGCGGGAATCTTCATTGCAGCGCAACGGGAATCCGAGCCATCCAAGTCACTGTTTTAAAACCCGATATCTCTATCGGGGGCATATCCGCACCAGCACATTTCTGCTACGGAGACAGGCTTACCCTAAGCACCAGTATAGAGGAGGCTATCGGCCATCAATTTTTCCAATGGTACGTGGGTGAGGATATGAAGCCTGTTCCGGGGAGCAACAGCACAAGTTATGAGACAGAAGCAATGACTGCCGACCAGCGTTTTGCGGTAGTAGCGACAAGCACCTTAACGGAGGGAGGCATCACCTGCCTAAGTTCCGACACTCAGACGGTAAACCTCACCGTTCCTGAGCCATTGTCACTCACCTTGACGGCGCAAAATGAAAGTTGCGAGGGGCAGGACGGAGTTCTCTCGGCGGCAGTGACGGGTGGTACCCCTTATCAATTGGGAGAGGAGGAATACTTCTTGTATTCCTGGTATCGGAAGGAAGATTCTGGAGATTCCATCTTGATAAGGAGCAATATCACAGAAATAAACCAGCTACGGGCAGGAAGCTATTCCGTCATCATAAAAGATGCCAACGAATGCTCTGCTTGGGCGGAAAAGGTTGTGACTTTGGACAATCCCTTGAACATCGGTCGGGAGATTTTGGCTAAACCCACCATCTGCAATGGCGGTTCTTTTTCGGTGATTCCGCAAGACGGACCCGACGGGCAAATTCCAGCCGGCACGCTATACTCGTGGGAGGCTCCTATGGTGGCCGGTGTCACCGGCACGGTTGCCGGCCTTAACCAATCCTCCATCCACGATGAGAATCTTTTTTACAACGGGTCGGAATCATCGGTTGATATTCCATACTTCATCACCGCCACCTACGGCAACATCTGTTCCAACAGTACCACGTTAGTCGTCAAAGTCAACGTGTCTGTTTTCGGGAGCATCCATATCAGCACCTCCAACGACACAGTGTGTCCGAACATCGGCACGCGAACGCTCACTGCCAACCTAAGTGACATCAATCAAGATTACGACCTCATCTGGACATTCAACGGAAGCAGCGACACCATACATTATACGGCGGGCAACACGCGACCGTCCTTCTCAGTGGAAATTCCGGCAGAGGAATGTGACATCACCTACCCCTATACCATTGAGATTCAGGATGCCCAGCATTGTCAGAACTCCCAATCTGGGGACATCGTTGTACACATACCGCATTGGCAAATCGCCACCGGCAATCAGACTGACACCGTTGCCTGTTATTTGGATGCCGTCGCGCCGGAGCCGCCCGTAGTGGTAGATGGTTGCGGGGAGAGTCTGCAGCCCCAATTAGTCGGTTTTGAGCCTCGCAGCACAACACCCATTCTGTGTGAAGGAATCGTCACATACACCTATCGCTACACAGCCTGCGACAACTCTACGCAAGACTGGACCTACACCTATGTAATAACAGACAGCATCGCACCGGTTTTGGAAGACTGCAGCGAACTTAACGAAACGCTCACCGCCCCCAACTGTCAGTTCTTGGTTCCAGACTTTGAATCCGCAGTTTTAGAAAAGGCCTCTGACAACTGTGCGATTCAGGAATACGTTCAAACGCCTTCCGTAGGGACTATTATCACCCAGGACACCACCATAGAGGTTTATGTCAAAGACCTTTGCGGAAACGAAAGCGAGCATCAACACATCACATTGAAAGTGCAGGACGTTGCCACGGGAATGCAGAGCCGAACTGGCTATGTGCGATGCAACGGCGGCAGTTTTCAAGTAACGCCACGCGGCGAGCATATTCCGGACAACACGTTATATATATGGACCGTGGATACCAGCCTACACGTTACAGGGCAAAGCGACCAGAACGTCCCCATCGCGGCACCATTCAGCCAATCACTATACAACAGCGACAGTGTGTCACAGACCGTGCTTTACCGCGTCACGCCCATCACCAATGGTTGCACCGGCCAAGGATTCGTCATCATCGTGGATGTAGAGCCCACCCCTCAGCTCTCCCTAAAATGTCCGCGCGATACGTCTATCACACTCGACAGCCGTCATTGCAACCGAGCATTAACAGCTGACGAAATCGGCACCCCGCAATGGACACATTCGTTAGGATGGGATAACGTCGTACTAAGCAATGACATTCCGAATGGCAACGTTTTGCAAGAAGGCGACAATCTCATCACGTGGACGCTCACAGACGAATGCGGCAATTCACAATCCTGCGAGCAACACATCCATATCGCTTTACCCGCCTGCCCAGATGCCATTGATTATGAAGGAAACATCTATCCAGGCATCCTGATCGATTGTTATTGTTGGACACAGCGCAATTTGGAGTCCACGCGATACAGCGATGGCCGTCCTATTAACGGGACATTCAACTACTACTCAGACTTATACCCCAACACTTTCGAAAACGTCCGAATCTTCGGCCGTCTGTACGATTGGGAATCTGTCATACGCGATGGGACGGCGAACGTCAGCGGCCACATTCAAGGTATCTGTCCTGAGGATTGGTATCTGCCCACCGCAGAACAGTATGAGGCTTTGAACACGCACGGAGCGACAGCTCTCAAATCCCCGCTTTATTGGATAGACGGCGGTGGCGACAATAGCACGGGATTCACATCCCTACCCAGCGGCTACTACGATGGAGCCATAGGCAGATACCTGAATTTGATGGGCGAAGCATGCTATTGGTCCACCCGTATCGTTAACGGTTTGTGGAAATCTGCCGCATACAGCATCCAGCACAATTGCGAAGAGGTGATTGAAGTAGAGACAAGAAGCGGATTGGGTTATAGCGTGCGTTGTATTAAAGAAATCGAGTAAATAAAAAGGAGGCTTCCCCTCCTTTTTATTTCAAAACCATTACGACTTTGCAGCCGTTTTCAATTTCTTCTTCGCGTACATCAGAGCACATACCTTGCACCAACGTCAGCGATAGTTCATCTATGTTCGGTCGTGTTAGCAAACTGCCTTTGAAGTTTTCCTGTTCAAACTCCATCTCTATTTCTCGTTTACTGCGCATATAGTTGACATTCACATGAACAGGGCCTGTCATAGGAAGAATGTTGGTGAGCATTTCTTCTACAAGCAACTGCATCGTAATATACTTTTTATCCAAAGAATATTTTTGGCAGAACACCTGAATCATACCGTTGATTTCATACAGGTCATAGTCACGACTTTGGATATTGAATACTATGCTACGCATTTGATGAACGAAAATTTGAGTCGCACGTTCTTTGGGATTTTCAAAAAGTTGTTGAGGAGTTCCTGTTTCAATGATGGAGCCATTACACATAAAGAGCACTCTATTACTCACATCACGAGCAAGTTCCATATCGTGAGTGACGATAATCATAGTCATACCATTCTGAGCCAACCTTTTCAAAACGCTAGTCACTTCAACTGTCATAGCCCGATCCAATGCGGAAGTAGGTTCATCGCAAAGGAGGAAATCCGGACTGACAGCCAAACTTCTGGCAATGGCGACACGTTGTTTTTGACCACCTGACAGTTCGCACGGCATCGCGCTGTCACGCTCAGCCAAACCCACCAATCGGAGCATTTCCATTGCTTTGGCTTTTGCATCCTCTTTATTCATCCCAAGCACCTCGATTGGACCAAAAGAGACATTGTTCAACACATTCAAATGTTCAAATAAATTGAAAGACTGAAAAATCATCCCCATTTTCTGTCTAACCGCATTGATATTAGTCTTTTTATCCAATATGTCAACATCGTCAATCACAATAGAACCAGAATCGGGAACCTCGAGTCGATTCAGGCATCGCAGAAGTGTACTTTTTCCTGAACCTGACGGACCGATAATAGAAACGACCTCTCCTTTGGCTATATGACAATTCACATCCTTGAGAACAGGACATTTTTGATCATATAAAGTATAGGACTTATTAAGATGCGATACCGTTATCATATTTTATCATTTCTAAATAGGATTCTATCCAATATAAGATTAAGAATCAGAGCTATTATTATATATACAATTGATACTATAATCAAAGGGAAAAAGGCATCACAAGTTCGACTTCGAATAATGTCTCCCATTTTTGTAAGATCCTGAATGGCAACATACCCGACAATTGACGTATTCTTAATGAGGGCATTGATTTCACTTTTATATTGGGGAAGAATTTTTTTCAAAGCTTGAGGCAAAACTATTTTTTGAAAGCACCTGAACTTGCCTACACCCAAAGCACGACAAGCCTCGATCTGCCCTTTGTCAACACTTTCAATATTAGCACGGAATATTTCGCACAAATCAGAGCCAACACTAAGGGCAAATGCGAACACGGCCACTTTAGTAGCCGATATCCCACTATCTGCCAATACGATATAAAACATACTCATTAAGACAACCAATACCGGAACACTTTGCATAAATCCGTTAAAGCCCTTCGTTATCAAACGCAGCAACGGAACTTTTCTCCTTTGCAAAAAGCACAGTAAAATTCCAAGAATAGTTCCTAGAAGCAGTGACCAGAACGAAATAAGCAAAGTTTCCCATAGACCCCGAAGCAACATTTTCCAACGATTTTCGACTAAAAGATTGGATTGCAATTTGCTCTTGAATTCACTCTTGGTAATGGATGAAAATTTTTCAGCAGGGTCAATTCGGCTTACACAAACCTCTGGACTATAGTAATAAGGTTCAGAGAACAGCATTTTTCTTGACCTTTCATCCGTAATAAAAAGATGTCCAGCCGCAATATCGGCTTTTCCTTTAGAGACAGCAGTCGTCAAAGCCGAAAAATCATAGTCGGAAAAATGCATAGGTCGTCCTATATGTTGGCCAAACAACAACAAAAGTTCTATTTCCCACCCATACCAAGTATTATTTTTATAGAAGGAGAATGGAGATCCTGAACCAAAGGTGGCAACTTCAACTGGTGTTCCTGAAAGTTTAGGGAATTCGGGCATTTCAACCGTATCAATGTTATTCACGCTCCACCGATCTTTTAGAGTATCGAATCTTCCACAACGCACGATTGAATCAAAAAAAGCATTATATTGTCGGCATAATGCTTCTTCTTTCGGATTAAAAGCAAATGCCAAATGTCCGCCCAAATCAAAAGATTTAAAAACGATTTTGAGATTTTTCGATTCCAAATCCGTACTTCTCACATCCATATAGTCAACAGTTGCATAGTCAGCCTGCCCACTTTCTACAACTGCCAGAACTTCCGAAGGTGTACGCATACGCATAATGTTGGTAGTCGGAAGGATTTTCGACAAAATAAAGTCGGAAGCACTTCCCAAAGTAACAGCTATTGTACGTCCTTTCAAGTCCTGCCATTTTTCAGGTTCTACATGTCGAGTTGTAGCAGCGGAATCCGCCTTCCCATGTGAAATCGAAAAACGTATTAATACCAGGGCACCTAATAAGACTATCAGTACGCCTATGTAAATATTATATCTTTTCAAAACACCTTTCATATTTGAGGCAGCAAAAATACTAAATTGCATTCAATACTCAAACAAAAAAACACACTTTTGCATATATGTTTTTTGTTATTCATCATTGTAGAGACGGTGCTGGCAAAAGTCCCCGTATAACAAAATTGTAGAGACGGTGCAGTGCACCGTCTCTACATAGATTGCGATTATCGGTTAGTACAAGAAACTTAACAGGATACCTGCAGCGACGGCACTACCGATGACGCCGGCCACGTTCGGGCCCATAGCATGCATCAACAGGAAGTTGGTGCGGTCGTACTTGAGACCTTCCACGTAGGAAACGCGGGCAGCATCAGGAACGGCGGAGACACCGGCGTTACCGATGAGCGGGTTGATCTTGTTGCCTTCTTTCAGGAAGATGTTGAGGAACTTCACGAAGAGCACACCACAAGCTGTTGCGACCACGAAGGAGAACGCACCCAGAACGAAGATGAGGATGGACTTCGGAGTCAGGAAGTTGGTGGCTTGTGTGGAAGCGCCTACGGTCAGACCGATAAGGATGGTCACGATGTCAATCAGCGGACCGGAAGCGGTGTTGGCCAGACGTTTGGTCACGCCGCACTCTTTCAACAGGTTACCGAAGAACAGCATACCGAGCAGTGGCAGGCCGGACGGAACGAGGAAAGCGGTCAGCAGGATACAGAACAACGGGAAGAGCACTTTTTCTCTCTTGGAGACGGCTCTTGGCGGACGCATACGGATAAGGCGGTCCTTATCGTTGGTGAACAATCGCATGATAGGCGGTTGGATCACCGGAACCAAAGCCATGTAAGAGTATGCGGACACAGCGATAGCGCCCATCAAACTCGGAGCCAACTTAGAGGAAAGGAAGATGGCGGTAGGGCCGTCAGCACCACCGATGATGCCGATAGCACCGGCTTCTTGCGGGGTGAAGCCCAACAGCAATGCGCACATATAGGCGGCGAAGATACCGGCCTGTGCGGCCGCGCCAATCAAAATCAGTTTAGGGTTGGATATCAGTGCCGAGAAATCCGTCATGGCACCGATACCTAGGAAGATCAGTGGCGGGTAGAAACCCTTGATGACGCCGAAGTAGAGGTAGTTCAGCACGGCGCCGTTCTCGTACACACCGATTTGCAGACCGTCGGTAAACGGGATGTTACCGATAATCATACCAAACCCGATGGGCACGAGCAGCATCGGTTCGAATTCTTTAATCACACCCAAGGCGATAAAGAACAAGCCGACACAAATCATTATAATATGGCCCCACGTGCAGTTTCCGAAACCGGAGTATCCGAAAAACTGGATGATGCCTTCTTTAAAAAATTCAAACATGTCTTAATAATTTAGTTATTGAACTTGTTGATTGGGTTGTGATTATTCAAAAACAACGAGGACATCGCCTTCCATAACGGAGTCGCTGCGGTGAACTCTGACTTCTTTGATCACGCCGTCCTTTTCAGCATCGATGTTGTTTTCCATCTTCATAGCTTCGAGGAGGAAGAGGCGTTGTCCGGCCTTCACAGCGTCACCCTCTTTGCAGAAGATATCGAGGATGGTGCCTGGCAGCGGTGATTTCAGCGTTGCGCCGGAAGCGGTGGCAGCGGCGGGAGCGCTCTTCACATTAGCGGTTGCGGCAGCGGGAGCGGCAGCCTTGTTGGTGTTGGCACTAACCTTTACAACGGGTTTCACCTTCACCGGCTGTTTGATCTCCATATCCATTTCCACATTGTAGGGAGTGCCATTGACTTCAACATTCACGGCGTTGTTCTCGAGGTCTCCCACTTCTACGGAATATTTGTTTCCGTTTATCGTAAATTTATAGTTTTTCATACTTCAAAATCTTTTTAATGAATTATTTTCTTAATCTCGGAGTCTTCTTCATCGTGAGTTCCTTCTGAGCCCAAGGTGAATAGTGGGCGGAAGGCATGTCAATGGTGATGATTTCGCTCTCTTCGTCGTGCATGCTGTTGAAATGCAGATGGAGTGCCATTGCGATAGCAGCAGCCTCTTCGCCGGTGATCTGGTCGTCATCCTTCTTCTCAGCAGGAGCTGCGGCAACAGCGGCCTTGGGTTCTTCAGCCGGAGCATTCTTAGCGGCATTGCGGGCAGCAATCTTCTTGGTTGCATAACCGAAGAGCTTCAGCATCAGATAAATGACAATCAAAGCGATAAACACTACGGAAATGGAGATGATGGCTAAGCCGAAACCGTGCGGGTCATCTCTTTTCAGCTTCTCCTGTTTGGAAATGGTCACTTTGGTCTCGTTG
>JAZRYT010000147.1:0-39702 GCA_045600905.1 Bacteroidales bacterium | reverse complement strand
CGTCTCCATAATACAAATTCAGAATATGCGTTTGAGAAAGTGCACTGCACCGTCTCCATAATACAAATTCAGAACATACGTTTGAAAAAGTGCAGTGCACCGTCTCCATAATACAAATTCAGAACATACGGCTGAGACGGTGCGGTGCACCGTCTCTACTATACTTTGAACTTGTATCCTTCCAATTTTGAAAGTTCGTCATTGGCTTTGACGATTTTCTGTTTAAGGCCCTGTTTGTGGGCAATAACTTTTTGCATCAAGGTAGCATCACCGTTAGCCATAATCTGCATAGCGAGGATGGCAGCGTTTTGCGCACCGTTGATAGCTACTGTAGCCACAGGGATTCCGGGAGGCATTTGGAGCATGGCGAGAGCCGCATCCATACCGTCCAAGGAGGATTTGATGGGCACGCCGATTACTGGCAGCGGGGTCATTGCGGCAATTACGCCGGGCAGGTGTGCGGCCATACCAGCACCGGCAATGATGACCTCAATACCGCGAGTGTGCGCATTCTTCGCATAGTCTGCCACCTCATCAGGAGTGCGGTGAGCGGAAAGGGCTAATACTTCAAAGGGGATTTCGTTATTTTCCAAAAACTTGAAGGCAGCTTCCATAACAGGAAGATCGGAAGTGCTGCCCATAATAATACTTACTCGTGCGTTCATATAGTGCAGTTTTAAATGGGCGGCAAACGTACATAAAAAGTTTGATTGTTTGGTCTAATTCAAAAAAAACTTCTCAGAATTTCCAAAGCCGAATTTCTTGTGAAAAAGACAAAAAAAAGAGAAGATTTTCATCTTCTCTTTTGGCGGACCGGACGAGACTCGAACTCGCGACCCCATGCGTGACAGGCATGTATTCTAACCAAACTGAACTACCGATCCGTTACGTTTCGTTCGTTGTTTGAACGCGGCAAAAATACACTTTTTTCTATTAGATATTCATCTTTTGAAAAAAAAATTTTTACCACTTATTTTTCGTTGTATCAATTGTTTACAAAATTTACGCTTAAAATCTCCACGTCAAACCGAAGTAATAAAGGAAGGGAAGTTGGTAAATTATGTCATTTGTCGTACGATTTACGTAGAAGACATTCTTGTAATTATAGATGTTTGAGAAGGAGATACTCAGCTCAATGGTGTTTCTTTCACCGATGAAGAATTTCTTTTTCGCACCCAAATCCAAACGATGGTAATTAGGCAGACGAGATTGGTTGATGTCGGCGAGCAAGAAATAGACATCCTCGTTGGCAGCCACATAGTCATCATTGATATTGGAAGCATTATAATGCGGATAATATGCCTGAGTCTGCGTGAAGGGGAAGCCCGTACCGAAATTCCAACGGGCATCGATTTGCCAGGACTTGCGTTTGCCGAAAGAATAGGAAGCCAAGAGATTGATATTATGGCGGCGGTCGAAATGTGGCGCATATTCCACCACGCCGTCGTTACGTTTCACCCAGCCCAAGGAATAAACAAACCACACATAGAATCCTTTATCTTCGTACTTCAACGTCACATCACCACCGTATGCTTTTCCTTTTTCCCAGATAAATTCAGGGTCGGTGTCAAACATCTTATATCTGTTGACGGAAATCAGCTGTGAGAAATTCTTGAAATAACCTTCAACATTGATGCTGATTTGCGGGATAGGGTCATACTCCAATCCCAAAATTATGTGTTGCGCCTTTTGAAGTCTTCCTTTCATCGTATCACCACCATTAAGCATATAGTCTGGCAACAAAGAACTTGCCACCGGGGATGACAGGAACCCTGAAAACAGCGTTACCACATCCTGATCGGAATTGACAGCTATGAGATTTTGGGAATAGAGACCTGCGGCCAGCTTTAGACGCAGATTCTTCATTATATTATATTTCAAAGCCAATCGAGGTTCGGGAGAAGCTTCACCCAAAGCATAGTAATATTGCAAACGGAAGCTTGGTTCAATCAGAAGCTTGTTTCGGAGATTGTATCTGAATTTGGCATAAACAGACAAATCGGTAGTATGATCTTCGATATTCACTTCCGAACCGAATCGCGTATGGTACAAATAGTCGGTATTATAACCAACTGCCTCGATACCTATATTCAGCAGGTTTTTACCGAGGTAATAGTTGAAGCCCAAATTGAAGTTAAAGCCATCCATAGAACTTTTTCTTGGCTTAAAATCTTTATCATCCAAAAGACAGTCGTATTTTGAATAGGAAAGCGAGCCTTCAATTGTGGTCGGCACATTACCTGGGACAATCAAAAAGTTGGCACCGACGCCCCAGTTGTTCCAATTATAATCGGCAATAGAGTTATAATTCACTTTATCATCATAGCGGAAGCCGAACACATTCAACTTTGTACCGTTTTGGGTAGCCAAAGTCAACTTTCCATACAGGTCCAAGAAGTTATACGGCAAGCCACCTTCGCCCACGTACGGATAAAAGGCCTGTGCGGATTGCTGCAAATAGGAGCCTTTCCCTGAAAGAATAAAACTCAAAGAGGTTTTTCTATCATCCTTGAGTTTGACGAGCGGGCCTTCCAACAGAATCTGAGATTCGATATTGCTCAAATCGACTTTTCCGGAAAGACGTTTTTTGTTTCCGTCTCTGGTTTTGATATCCATTACAGAAGAAATACGGCCGCCGAATTCAGCACCAAAACCGCCCGTATATACATCCGCACTACTCATAATATCCATATCAAATACGGAAAAAATACCGATTGAATGGAACGGGCTATACAAAGTGACACCATCAAGGAGCAGCATGTTTTGAATAGGTGTACCGCCACGGACATAGATTTGGCCGCCTTGGTCACCCGTGGAAACAATACCCGGCAGCACTTGCAGATACTGCGCGAAGTCGGGCTGACCGCCAATGGACGGCATCTTGCTCATATCTTTTGGTGTGACACTGATAACGGACGTACGGGTTTCCTGTTCCTTACGATGTCCCTCCCCTACTATCTGCACAGCATCCAATTGGGTAGAAAGAGGTTTCAGCAGATATCTTTTAGTAAAAGTGGTATCTCTTCTGACCACAATCGTATCATAAATATCCGAGTAACCCAAGAAAGAGACTTTTACCGTATAGGTTCCCTTCGGAATCTTATTTATGATAAAAGCACCCTTGGAATCTGACAATGCACCATACGATGTACCCACCAATTGAACAGAACAATATGGGAGATTTTCTCCATTGGCATCATCATACGTAAATCCTTTAATTATAGTATTTTGCGCTATTGACAGGGTTATACTGAGGAACAATATTCCCAGAAGGAAGAGTATCTTTTTCATACGATTTTTTTAAGGGGCGCAAACGTACACAAAAAATCCGTTTTTTTCTCACTATGTGGACAAAAAACTTAGGACATATTTCACCCACTCCAGACTCTTCAAATAGAAACAAGATGATAGACTTACAGACAAAAAAAAGACGCACTGTTACGTGCGTCCTTTTCCTTTATTATGTGCTGAATTATTTATTTCTCACACAATCGTTGTGGACAAAGTCCCTCCTATCAGTTCACGGTTCCCCATTCACTGACAACTATTGTATTGCCTGCCAACCGATGTCAGACCGATAAAAGAGGTCAGGGCAGTCAATGGTCTTAACGCCTACGTAAGCATCTTTTTGGGCTTCGGCCAACGAATCGCCTTGTCCAACGACAAAGAGCACACGACCGCCATTGGACAACCATTTGCCATCAGACTGTTTGGTGCCCATGTGGAAGACAAGCTGTTGTACAGATTCCAAGTTGCGGATTTCAAATCCTTTGCCATATTTGTCTGGATATCCTTTGGCAGCGAGGACAACGCCTAAGAATGCCTGCTCGTGGAATTCGGGTTTAACGTCCTTATGGGCCAGCACATCCAATGTTAGCTGGACGAAGTCGCTTTTCAATTTGGGAAGAACGACCTCTGTTTCGGGGTCACCGAAACGGGCATTGAACTCAATGACTTTGGGGCCATCTTTGGTCAGCATCAAGCCGCCATAAAGGATACCGCAGAAAGAGCAATTTTCCTTCACCAAAGCGGCAGCTGTGGGTTTCATTATGTGCTCGACGGCCCAATCAATCTGTTCCTGAGGAATAACGGGCACTGGGGAATAGGCTCCCATACCGCCCGTGTTAGGGCCTTTATCACCATCATAGGCGCGTTTGTGGTCTTGCGCAATGACAAGTGGAACGACCTGTTCGCCATTTACCATAGCCAACAGCGAAAATTCGGGACCTTGCAAGAATTCCTCCATCACCACTTTGCCTTTTCCGAAGTGGTTATCCAGAAGCATATCTTTTAAAGCGGCATCAGCTTCTTCAGCGTTCATAGCAACAACAACGCCTTTTCCCGCAGCCAAACCATCATATTTAATGACTATGGGAGCGCCGACCTCGTCCAAATATGCTTTGGCATCCTCATACTCCTCGAAGGTACGGAACGCGGCAGTCGGGATATTGTATTTGAGCATCAATTCTTTAGCGAACTGCTTGCTACCTTCGATTTGTGCGGCTTCTTTGGTTGGGGCGAAAATCTTCAGACCCGCCTTTTGAAATTCATTGGCAATGCCGTTCATCAAGGCGGCTTCAGGGCCGACAACCGTAAGGTCAATTTGTTGTTCTTGCGCGAAATTCAAAAGCGCAGAAGTATCATTTTCATCAATTGAGACCAATTGGACGGAAGATTCTGGAATTGTGAGCATTCCTTCATTTCCGGGTGCTACAAATATTTGTGGATGGGATGGAGATTGTGCCATCTTCCAAGCGATAGCGTGTTCGCGGCCTCCGCGGCCAATAATCAGTATTTTCATTCTTCTTTTTTAGTAATTACGTAACCATTATAACGATTCATCACGTCGCGGACATAATTGAGCGTATGCTTGCCAGGATAATATCCGCATTTGACAACTGGATCGCTATAATATTCTTTATGTGATTTCAAAACAAGGTATTTGGACACATTGTCCCAGTGTTGGCTGTCCTCGCCATATTTTTTGCATAGCGCAATCGCATCTAGGATGTGGCCTGGACCGGAATTATAGGCGCCTGCCACGAAATAGTAGATTTCGGCCGTATCCACTTTATCGTCGAAAATCCTATACAGTGAGGCAATATAGCGGGCACCTGCCCAAATCTGTTCTTCTACGGTTGAAGTGTCTGTAATACCATAACTTTCCCTTGTACTCGGCATCATCTGCATAATGCCGAAACTGCCTCCGAATCCGAGCACGTCTGAAGAGAAATTGGATTCCTGATAGATAATGGAAGACATAAACCGCCAATCAATATGACATCGCGCCGCAGCCGTTTTGATACATCTGTCATAGGAAGAAATCTTATTTCGCTTTTTGCCAAAAGAATTCTGAATTATTATGGAGTGACGGGAGAGATATCTATTACACAGTTTCTCATATTGAGGAGTGGCTTTAAAGCTGTGAAGCCAACGATTAATATCTCCATTCAGCGCCTCATTATTGCAATTTAGCACCCAAGTCCGCGGGAAGTTTTTCCCTATGCGCGGGCCAAGCACCAAATCCTTGTAAAAAGGCAGTATGGTGATTGCCACATTGTAATTGCAGACCATATAATCAATCACTGTGTCTTCGAGCATTTCTATCAAATCCTCCACTGTGACATCCACGTCGTGCTGCAGTTTCCACGTCCCTTTGGATTTCAACTCTTGGAAATCAATCCGATTATCGTATTTGGAGGCAGCGTGGACTACACGTTGGGCATTGGTGTCCAGGGATGTGCCTTTACGCATCAACAAAACAGGATACGTATAAGAATGAGGATCTGACTGGACCAGGTATTCCGGAGGGAACATTGTTTTGTCAAAATCAAAACCCACGATGTCAAATTCATTAGAAAAGCACTTCAGGAAAACCTTATCCGGATCGGTCTCTATGGAGATTTCCACAGGACGTTCCAAATCTTTTCCCATCTGCTTAATCAAATCATATTGGAAGCCGATAACCGAGCCTTGATATACAAAGTAATCTGCGGCGTGATAGAGGATAAGCGCCTTTATGGTATCGCTGTGTTCATCAGCTTTATTTTCAAGTCTTAATTTCTCTTTTAAGGGCACATAGTCAATTCGACCGTGCGATACAATCAGGATGCACAGCAAAAAAGTCGCTATTGCCAAAAAGATATAACTATAATGTTTTTTTTTCAAAATATGGAATTTAGCATCATTCCATCAAAATCAACAATTAGTGACGGCAGTATGAGTAGGTTAAGAGCGATGCGAATGAATAATTATTAATGAGTTTCCATTGTAAGTATGGTCTTATCCGTCATCTCACCTTCATTTAATTGAACTTGAGCCGTTCCCGTGTAGTAGATTGAGTCAACAAGTTCACCTTCTTCAGAATATATATAGTTATATCCCGACACATTGACGTCAAGCAGAGCCGGATAGGCGAAAGTGATGACGCAAACGCCATTGGCATCAGCCACAGTGTCACGTTTGGCATATTCAGCACTCGGTTGGCTACCGTAAAAATCTCTACCTACCACAATATGGGCATTCGGAAGAGTTCCTAGTGTATCCATACCATCGTAACGCATACAGACTATTTTCATCTTGCAGCTATGGTCCCTTTGGCAATCCGTCAGCAAAAGAGCGGATGCCAAGACTAAAATAAGGATAGGAATTATAAATTTGATTTTTTTCATATTCTTCGATTTTTAGTAACTTGTATATGGGGTAAGGAAGATATTTTCCTCTATTTTCACATCTGTATGGAGCGTGATTTCAGCCTTTCCTTTATAATAAGTAGTGCTTCCGTCTTCATTATGAATCGTATCGTAGGCGTTCACTACAATAATCGTTGGTTGGGCGAATGTGAAATCTATAAAACCGTTCATCGTATATCCTCTCGCATTACGAATATCTTCGTTACAATAATTCACGCGTGGGATATATTGCATTTCACCGGCCTCGTTCAAGACAGAGTCCACTCTATAATGTGGGGAGATTCTAGAAGTATCGACTTCCACCCAAACACTATCCACATTGCGAACAGTATCGTTGGGGCCATTAACATAACAACAGTGGATTTTCACCGTACTCGGACCGCTTTTTCGGCATTGGGTGAAGCACAACGCCAAAACGGAAACAACAAGCAACAAGTATAGAATTTTAATTTTTCTCATAAGAATACGTTTAAGAGGCGCAAAAATAAAAAAAAAGTTTGAAAGTTCAAGTTGTTACGAGAATAGCTTCCACAATGAAAAGTTGAAAACACAAACTCCTATTGAGTAAGATTGAGCGTTACAGCGATGCCCGTTTCAAAATTCATATTATCATATTGGTTTGAAATCTTCGGGCGGTTGATTGTCTGATCATAATAGAACTTAATGCCTACCAACTGGCTGAACTGGTATTCAGCAGCCACGTTGATAGTTGCTGTCAGCATACCGGAAGTCACTTGGTCGATTTCCTCCTGAATCTTGCGAAGGACTGTCCTATTGTCTTTTATACCGACACCGGCGGTAACGTTAAGGTCACTGACAAACTGTCTCTTCACACCGGAGAAAATCAATCCAATCTTCAAATCTTTGAAGCGATAGCCTCCAGAAACGGACAATTCTTTGGAAGATGTTTCAGTAATCTGATTATTAGAGAAACTGAGGGCAACATTTCTAGACTGTTTGTATTCGACTTTCAGCAGCATGCTGTTTTTCAACGTCATATCGAAACCAATCAGCGGTCCGAATTGCTCAGAAAGTGCTATCTGGTTCAATTCATATTCGGGGATAAAATCTCCTAATGTATTCAATGCGGAATGGTCATCCATATAGGCGATATTCGTTGTATAGCCACCTACCTGATAAGTACAGGTATAATTGTGTATTAAGGAAAGACTTTGGAATATCTTATCCACACCTTTGATTTTGGAGAAGCCATTATAGTTCAGTCGCCAGTTTGGAAGCGGGATTTTCAAGAAAGGAGAGGAGATATTCATTTTAGAAGCATCTTTTCCCATATAGGAAGCAAAGAAAGCGCCCATTAACACGTCTTGAGAGACCGAACTGTATCCAACTGGATAACCGCTTTCATCCACTGCTCCGTTGTAGTTCGAATTGGACTCGGCAAAGCGGTGTGCAATTTCCGCACGAGCACTTTTGAAGGACTCAAACAAGTCATCGTAATCAGAGAAGAAGGTCTTCAATCCGCAATAGGTCATGCTGAATGAGCCCGTTCTTTGTGGGGTATAATGATAGACGACACCTTCTTCATCCACGTGGAAATATTCGGAGAAATTCTGCGTGAAATTACGGTTAGCTGACACATCTATGCGGAAATCCTTAAACGGTTCAATCGTAGCACGCAGATTGAGAAGTTCGTTTTTAGAGCGTTGGTAAGCGGTATTCATCAAGGAATCCGTGGTCAACCAATGCTTTCCTGCTGCGATAGATTGGATGTCGGGTTGTCCGCCGAAGACAAACAGGAATCCGGGAGAATTGTCGCTGAAATCAATACCGAACAAGTTGGGTCTGCCCATATATCCCGGCAATGTGGTTCCATTGCCAACCGTATAGTTAGCAGAAATATTACGAACCAACATCAACACTCGCAGTGTTCCATCCAGAATTATTTTCCCATAATTAGGTCTTTCCGCCAACGAATCTTTTCCATTCTTTCCTTTCTCATTATCCTCATCAGTCAATGAATTGGCTTTACTTCTACCAGATTTGGCATCCTTGTCCTTCTTATTGTTTTTTCTATTTCCCTGATTGATTTTTTTCAAGTAAGGGACATTATTATATAGTGTCACCATATTCAATGTTCCATTTCCTTGGATGGAATTGGAGTTTTGAATAGTATTTCCAAGATAAGCCAATGACAAAGCGGAAGCCGTGTACATATAATTAGAAGTATAACGAACATTGGCGTTAATCCAATTGAACAACGGGATTTTATTGATCGGCACTTGGTAAGTGGCACTGAATGTCTGGCGGAAATCCGTTGTTCTACCACCACGTCCGAGGCAGGACCATACGGAATCTTTCTTAACCTTGGTATCAATACGTCCATCGGGTTCGTCAATTCGAGCGGAAGCGTCCGCACGGTATTCCAGTTTCAAACTTTGGAAGATGTCCCAGTTGACGGCATAGTTTCGAGTCCAATCGAAAGACTTGACGAAACTGGTATCCACGATAATATTGCCTTGGCTCTTAGGACGATACTTGAATTCCTGCAACTCTCTGCGAAGAGATGTTCTAATGGTCACATTCTTCGGCATAGGGGTGATGTTGAAGTCTCTGATAAGCTGCAGCCATTTTGATTTCATCCATTTCACTTTGGAGAATGGTCTGTAGTTCTTAGGATTCGTGCTGAAGGTATATCCGATTTCACCATCGTGAATAAATTCATTGTTTAATTCCAAATCCGGGTCACGCTGAAGGAGTTCGGAGTAAGAATAGGAAAGGTCGAAGTTTTCGATATCCCAAGGATGCATTTTAAGGCTTCCGCCACCATCCAAATTACGTTCCTTACGGACGTTCATAATATTGATATTCTGGCGTTGCGTGAAAGTATTGGTCAGATAACGGACAGAATCTCTTTCTTCCTTGGTGTCATACGTGGCAAGATCCTCTTTCAATTTGACATCAGGGTTGAGCGGATTGTATTCCGGCATACTCACACCTAGAGAATAGTCATAGTGGAACGGGATTTTAATATTCCATTTTTCCGGGAAGAGGATTTTACCACCGTCAATATTGGTAGCGATATCCAAATTGTATTTGGTATCCATTGAACGTTGTGTCACTGATTGTTCGATACTACCGAAGCCCGGGGACATATAGCTACCTGATACGGTAAGGTCGCCGACATCGGCCAAGTTGACGCGGGCGCGTAACAAAGCGGCGAAGCCCTGCTTGTCATCGAATCCACAGAGGCGCAACTCGTTTATCCACATTTCCACTGACTTTGGCAGCATATCGTCATCATCGTTCAATGTTTTCTTCTTGGGGTTTCGGATACCAATCATAATAGTTGTCACATCGCCCAAGTTCGGGACACCGACGACTGTCATTCTATTATTGTCTTCAGTATATTTTGTATAAGGCACAAGATTGCTTGCGTGCTCACCGTGACGGACGGCCATATTACGTTCCTGTTTCAAAGCCACCAATGAATCCAAATAGACGAACAGGCGGTTGGCTTCCGGCCAAATAGCGTTGGTATCTTTACCGACAGACCACGGGGTTATCTCAATGGGAAGTTCGTATTCGTAATAGTTCTCAGTAAAGTCTGAGCCCAAACGGATGAACGCCGTCACATCGCCTCTGCGCAAATCGCCATTGCTGAAAACGTCTTCAGCGTGAATGAACATTTGCAGATTGTTAAACTGTCTCAAGTCGTATGATGTGCTTTTATATACGGCGCGCGCGTCACCATCGGGAAGATCAACGACCTTCATAGTGAGTGCCTGCTCATTGATTTGATAGACCTGTGTTCCGTAAGCATATTCACGTTCGATGCCCGGAGGAAGCACGTATGGAATAGGCGTTCTATTGGCATTTTCCTCATAGCTTACCGTACCCACATAGAAAGAGCCTTCGCCATCACCCTGTGTAGGGGAATAGTCACCTTCTTCCTGCAAACTCATATCATACGTACGCCAATCACCGCGCACCAACTCAAAGGTTGCGAAACGGCATATAATCGGTTCTTCAAAACCTCTCATAAACATACGGAGGAATCTAATGGAATTGAAACCGGACATTCCATTCACAACTTTGTCGGGATTGTGGATAGGGATTCTGAACTGATACCATTTTGTTGTCGGACGAGTGCCATCAGGCAACGGATCGGGAACTGCTTCATAGATGTCGTTGATATAGTTTTCACCGACCACCATATTGTCTGGAGACAAAGAGATGACATATTGATAGTAACGTTCCTCCTCACTCAAAGTGTTATCATTATTCATATCTTCCAAGTTCGGAAGTGACGTTGCAGAAGTCGGATAGGATTCTGGGCTTTGATCATCTGTCGGAGAGTTGCCTTCAGCATTGTTGAAATATTTATATCGTTCAACAATTTTCAAATCTGCCTCATCATAATCCGTGCCGCGGAAATAATGGTAGTCATCTGCAGACGGATCATTGTAGGCATTAACGTACGCTTGTGAAGACAGACCGAATTCAGCAGCTATCAAATCCAGATATTTTTCCTTAAAATGGGTACGTTCCCTATCATCGGAAAGTCCATCGAAACCGACATCCTGATATTGTCTGGATTGAGGATCATTATCGAAGGCGTTGACAATTAACTGTACGGTTGGCACACGACCCCAAACGGTGAATTCAACATCTTCGTCTGAACCATCAGCAGGCAAACCGTTTTCAAAGAACTTGACACCATCGCGGAGAATATCTTCTGAAATATCACCCAGATTGAAATAGAGCTTTCCTCCATGATGATTGGGATTTTCGATAAACGGATCCATCATCCAGAATTCGATATACTCATAGTTAGCAGATTCGAAATCCGTATTGTCGAATTTACGCATAATGCCACCCCAACGGGTATCAGGATCACGAAGGGAACCGTCTTCGTTCAAACCTCTGGAAACACCTTCTGCCCCTTTCACATCATAGTTGTACGGTCCACGTTCGGAAGGATAATATGCCAAATTGAAGACCGTCATATAGGTGGTCAATTCTGTACCTGACTGTTGTTTGTAGGGGAACAATTCCGGTTCATAAACGGCGCGGGCATAAGGTTTGGAGATATCCTCCGCCGTCAGGTTCCGAGGTGTCGCATTATTATTATTATAGAAAAGAGGGTCAATGATGTACCAGGCGAGTTTTGCTCTATTGTAACCATACGCCAGTTTTTTTCTATCGTTATCCGTAACGGACGTAGGGGAAGACTCAGGGAACAAGTCAGGTTGTCCCTGAGGAGTGGAGGCCAAGACCCAATTGGCCATCGTCATCAAATCAATCGTTGATTTGGAAGCCTCGAAGTCATCGATATACGTTGTACCTGATTTACCTATCTGTTTATTATGTCCGGGAATAAAATGAGCAAACTCTCCGTCCAAATTCAAATTGGACTGGGTGGTTGTGCTATGGAAAGTGATTTTGTCAATTACTTTTGTTAGGAACGGCAATTCCGTCTTATAGGCAAAGTTCATACCCCAGACCACGTTGTTGATAGGTTCGTCGCCATAGTTTACTTTGTTGGTAATCGGTCGTTCTTTCAAGTTCAAGATAGTGGCGCCAATGCTGAAGTCCTTGGAGAACATATAATCGAAATTCGCGCCGAACATCATCTGATCGGTTGCGGAGAATTGATTGTCATCCTCAATGGAAATGGAAATAGGAGTTCCTGAGCTTAACACACCTTGATTGATGATGTTCAACGTACCCATATCGTAGTTGACGGTATAGTCAACATTTTCCGTCAGAGTAATACCCCCAGCCGTAACTTTTACTGAACCTGGGGCCAAGTTGGTTGTGTTAAAATGGTATTCTGAGCCGTATGATGACTGGTAGCTACCTTCCAAATAGAATTTGTTCTTGTTGGTAATTTGCTGAGCCATTGTTTTCGTCATCGTGTACAAGGAGTCGAAAGCATAAAGATCAGCCAATGCCTGTTCATCAGCAGGGAAGAGGGCGCGCAAGTCTTTACCGAACGGTTCCACTGTCGGGAAATAGATTCTACCATTATTGGAGTTGATAGTACCACCTGTCGTAGCCGCACCATCAATAAAATCGAAGATACCATCCGGTGTCGGGTCCTGTTGTTGGTTCAAACGGTCCAATCCCATCAAACGAATCAAAGGTATGCCTTTCAGAGAGCCTTGCGTGAAAAAACCGTTGGCAATACCATCGGCATCACCCTTATACAGCACATTCAATCTGAACTTCTCAGAAGAGACCTGATAAGCGGAAAGGTTATAGACGTTTTTCATCATCAACTTCCACAAAGGCGACTTCGTATTGAGGCTCGTACTCTTCAACAACTTGACGCGAATACAGTTAGGTGCGGAAACCTCATTGGAGAACTCACCAACCTGATAGACCTTGTCGTCACCGATTACGGTATATTGAAAAGCAACTGCCAGCACTTGGTCAGCATTCAATGCGGAGTTCAATGTAATGAAACCCAACTTGGGGTTAAACGTATATTCGCTCGGGGACAACAGACGAGCACTCTCAACCTTCTCGTAGTTGGTACCGGACGTCATTCCTATAGAATGCAAATTGTTGGAGACATTGGAAATATTACGTATGAGGGAGGAATCCACCAACATCGTCAGGTTGTTAATGTTATTATCCGGATACTGGCCGCCGCTATACGCGGGATTATAGGATAGCGAGCTGTGTTCTGGAGAAGCCTCACCCAAGTCAGTAAAAGCAATAATATTGCGGTTATCTGTTGTCGCAGCGCCCACTGTCGTACGCCAAACTTCGATTTTCGTAATAACGATAGGGGAACCGACCAGAGGCAATGTGCTGAGATATTCGTTATAATGGTCACGGAAGAACTGTCCTAAGAAGAAGTGTCTGTTTTCTTCATATTCATCAGCTTTGAAATAGAAATCTTGTTGTTCGGCGCCACCCGTTATGGTAATGGTTTGCGATGTACTTTGCTTTTGTGAAGCGACTGCCGTCACCAACAAATTACCGAATTTCAACTGTGTTTTAACACCGAACAAGCTTTGGCTACCGGTAATCAATGTGCTATTTAACGGTAATGTCACATTACCAAACTCAATCAATTGAAGTATTTCATCTTCCTTGCCGGCATACTTCAACTTGATTTTATCCATATTGTTATCCAACTTGAGTTCATCTGTTGTATAATTCAAGTTGAATTCGATTTTATCGCCAATTTTGGCAATCATATTCAATTGGATATCCTGATCGAAATCGAATTGGATAGTTCGGCGCTGTTTTACTGGAAGTGCCTGGTTATCAATCTTATTGTACTTGACACCAAATTTCAGTTCCATAGAACCGGCCGGGCGGATATCTATCGTGTTACTGCCGAAGATGCTTTCAAAGATATCGCCACCAATATGCAGCTGAGGAATCACTCCACCACCGCCGCGGCGATTGCCACCCACGTATGAAGACGAGCTATGGGCATCCCAATAATCATCTATACTTTGACGTAAATCATAGTCGATGTATTCATTCACATCCATATAGGCTCCTGGTCCGTAAGGGGTGGAACCTGTCATATACTGAAAATTGTAGGTATTTGTTTCCGGGTCGTATTGTATCACCGTGCCTATTCCAGGTGGGTTCTGCAACCAGAAAGGACTATGGTACGAGTTGTTAAGCGGATTGTTATCCGGCTGCGGAACATTGGTTTTCGGGTTAGTATCGGGCGGGAAAACATCATTGGGTTGCACAAAATAATCAGAGGGTACAGTAATAGGCAGGGAACTGTATTCCGCATATCCTTTCATCCATATCAACCCCACGAAGAGTGCAATCAGGAAATAGTATATTTGTGTTTTATTAAACGCTTTCAATTGAATTTCAGTACTATAATAATTTCAAAGACTTTTTAATCAATTCTTCAACAGTTAAGTTGACGCCCTCAGCTTTGATAATTTTATCCAAAACAGACTCTGCACCAGCCTTTGGAAAGCCTAAGGCGATTAAGGCAGTTAACGCATCATACTTATTATTATTGTATGGTACAGAAATTTTTGTGTTACTTGCCCAATCAGCCTTTTTGGTTTTATCCTTCAACTCAACAATCAAACGTTGGGCAGTCTTTGCGCCAATGCCTTTGATTGCCTGTATCGCTTTAACATTTTCCGTTGCAATAGCATTCAAGGCTTCCCCGACGCTCATAGAAGAAAGAATCAGTCGGGCCGTATTTGGGCCGATTCCATTAACCGTTATCAGCAATTTGAACAGCTCGCGTTCATCTTCCTGCAAAAAGCCATAGAGGATTTGCGCATCTTCCTTTACAATATAATATGTAAGCAATTTTACTTCTTCGTTTTCGTTGGGAAGCTCCGAATACGTAGCCAACGAAATGTTTATGTAGAAGCCTATACCTCCTGCTGTTTCAACCACAACGTATGCAGGATTCTTCTCCGCCAATTTTCCTTTTATGTAACTTATCATACCAAATATTATGTTTTTTATGATTACCCACCCTCTTGCGCAAACATCATAACCATCTGTTTATATGATATTTACGCAATATACCTATAATAATAACAAAACGGCGCGAAATTACTCAAAAAATATCAGTTTAGACCCTTTTTCTGAATATTCTTCAACACGTGAATCTTAATAAGTACGAAATCAGAGCAGAGTCAATATTTCAGACGGATTTTTTATAATAAAATCAGCCTTGGCTTCTACTAATTCCGATTCAGGACGATATCCCCATAGAACGCCGACAGCCTGTAATCCGGCACGATGAGCAGTATCCATATCTACGGAAGTGTCACCAAGATATAGGGTTTCTTCTTTGGAACATTCGGCTTCGTTCAAAATGTCATAGACTATTTGCGGATCGGGTTTTACAGGAACACCTTGTCGTTGTCCCAAAAGCACGCGCCACTGAATAGTGGGGTAATAATTGGCCATTAAGGGAGCAAGTGCCGAATGCACTTTGTTGGTCGCAACGGCCAGCATCCTGCCCTGAAGCTGCAATGTTTCCAAAGTCTGAGTCAACCCTTCGTAAACACGGGTTTTATCGTGCATGTGAATGGTGTAGTAATCTAAGAATTCTTTAAAACAGGTATCATAAACGGCCCCTGACTTACAGCCTTCCGGTAGAATCCGTTGTATAAGTGTCGGCATTCCATTGCCCACGAAATAGCGATAGGCATCCACAGGATGGGTGGGGAAACCGTGTGCCTGCAAAACATAATTCGCCGCATCAGCTAAATCTTCCAACGTATTCAGCAGCGTGCCATCCAAATCAAATATCAAAAGGCGTTTCATTCTAAAACACAAAAGGCGTTTCAAAATCCTTTAAAAACGGTCCCAGCATATCTTTTTCTGAAGTCAGCGGATTTTTCACATTCCAATTGATGTACAAATCGGGGTCATCAAAACGGATGCTTCCTTCTGATTCCTTGTTATAGAAATTAGAGCATTTGTAAAAGAACAGCGTATTGTCTTCCAGAGCGACAAAGCCGTGAGCGAAGCCAGTGGGAATGTAGAATTGGCGGAAATTGTCTTCCGTCAACAACACAGAATAGTATTGGCCATAAGTGGGGCTTCCTTTACGAATATCTACGGCGTAATCGATAGCTGCGCCCCTCAGAATGCGAACCAATTTGGCTTGCGCAAAGGGCGGTTTTTGGAAATGCAAACCACGAACAACGCCTTTTTGAGAACAAGACTGATTATCCTGTACCCAATGTTCGTGAATGCCGGCCTCCTCCAATGTCTTTTCATTGTAGCTTTCAAAAAAATAGCCGCGGTTATCGAAGAAAACCCTCGGCTCCAATATCAATAATCCGGGAATAGGAGTTTCAATTGTCTGCATTATAACTGATTATTATTTATGTTTATGTCAATGTTTTAATATTCCACATTAATCATCTGATTCCGCGGCCACGAAATTCTGGTATCGAGCTAAAAAGCGGGCTTTGGAAAGGAATCCCAAGTACATCCTGTCGCGCGTGATGACGGGCATATTGAAATTGCCCGTCCGATTGAATTTTTCCAGAACCATAGATGCCGTATCATCTTCATAGATAAATTCTTCAGGTTCAATCATCAGGTCTTCCACGTGCACTAAATCATACAGTTCTTGTCGGAAGATAATATCCCTATGGTCATCCATCACCAACAATCCCGAAAACAGGTTGTTGTCATCGATTACCACAAAAAGGTTTCTCTTACAGTGGGCAATATAATCTGTGTAGGTACGCAGCGAGCTGTGAACGGGTATCGAAATAATATCCGTATCAATAATGTCTTTCCATTGGAGTTTGCGCAAAGCGAACTTATCTTTGTTATGCGTCTTCAGGTTTCCTTTTTCAGCCAGCGGGCGCGTATAGACTGAATATTTTTCAAAAGGATTGACACAAAGATAGGAGCAGGCGGCTGTTATCATAAGGGGTATGAGCAAGGTATAGCCGCCGGAGAGTTCCGCTATCAGGAACATAGCGGACATCGGGGCCTGCATCACGCCCGTCATCACACCGGCCATTCCCGCCAAAATAAAATTCACATAGGGGAGATCCACACCCAAAAGATGATGAGTGACCGCTGAGACGAAGAATCCTGTAAACGCGCCAATGAACAAAGTCGGCGCGAACACACCGCCAATGCCGCCGGATACCGTCGTAAAAGTAGTGGCAAAAACTTTCAGTAAAATAATGCCGGCAATACCCAGGAAGAAAAACACCCTATTCGCACAAATATCGTAAAGTGGTGAATTATAGAAGATTCCAGGGTAATTACCGTTTATCAGCATATTGATTATATCATAACCTTCTCCATAAAAAACGGGGAAAATGTAAATCAAAGAACAAAGCAATATACCGCCAATAACTGCTCTAACATAGACTTTCTTCACCCGTTTCAATTGTTTTTCAATCCAACGGGACAGACGAAGGAAATACACGGAAATCAAACCGGTCAACAATCCCAAAATGATATAAAAAGGAATATTTGAAATGCTGAATGCCTGGGTACTGCCAATATTGAACATCACATCGTGGCCCAAGAAGAGCAGAGACATAACCGTTCCTGTAGCAGCGGAGAGCAGAAGTGGGAGAATGGCGCTGCCCGTAAGGTCGAGCATCAAGACCTCGAAAGTAAATACGATGGCGGCGATAGGCGCTTTAAAGATAGCGGCCATTGCGGCTGTGGAACCGCAAGCCAGCAGGAGCGTTGTCTGTTTCGCGTTCAAATGGAAAAAGCGGGCCACATTGGAACCGATGGCCGAGCCGGTCAGCACGATAGGTGCCTCCAATCCCACAGAGCCACCAAATCCGACCGTGATAGCGCTGGACACCATTGATGAAAACGTATTATGGAAACGCAGTTTGCCATCGCTCTTGCAAATAGACTTGAGGACAATGCTTACGCCATGGCTCAAATTATCGCGGATAACGCGACGCACGAACAGCAACGTCAGCAATATGCCGATAATGGGAAGTATCAAATACCAATAGTTGACCTCCGATTCTGGGAATGTGTGGCTCAAAGTTTTAGCTGTAAAATGTACCAGGTTTTTGATAATGACCGCCGCAGTCGCTCCTAAAATGCCGATTAAGACACTCAAGATGAGCAACGTCGTCCGCTTGCTGAAATGCTTTAATATAAAGCGCCGCGTACGAGCCAATGCATATAGAATCTTACGTTTTGCCATTTCAAAAAAAGAGTGCAAACGTACACAAAAAAATCCGATTTCCATTGATTTAATATCAAAAAAAAGGACCGCCGTTCCCGACGATCCTTTTCTATTGCGAATTATAAATTGCGGATTACGAATTATCTTCTAATATCCATCTCGTTAAGCAGATAGCCTGCGCCGCCGAACTTGTCGATAATGAAAAGCACGTAACGGGCATCAACATTGATACAGCGTTGCAATTCAGTGTTGAAAACGATGTCGCTACTCAAAGCTTCCCAGTTGCCGTCGAATGCCAAACCGATCAATTCGCCATTGCCATTCATAATAGGACTACCAGAGTTACCACCAGTGATATCGTTGTTGGAGAGGAAGCAAACGTGAAGGTCACCGTCTTTATCAGCATATTGACCGAAATCTCTATTCAAAATGAGCGTTTTCAATTTTGCTGGAACGTCAAATTCAGGATCGCCGGGTTTTTCCTTTTGAAGAATACCCTTTGTAGTAGTAAAGTAGTTGTAATGAACACCGTCAGCGGGATAGTAGTCGCATACTGTACCATAAGTGGTACGCATCGTGCTGTTTGCATCCGGATAAATCGGATTGGCGGATTTGAATTCCTTAACGGCAGCCAAATAAGTACGACGAGGAGCGTCAAGATTATCCATATCGTTATAGACGTGCTGATTGACCATAATCATACCTACCATAGATTGAAGATACAGATAGATAGGATCTTTTTCAAGAACTTTGTTGCTCGGTTTCTTTAAGAATTTTTCGAAATTTTCTCTGGTAATGAAGATTGAGTTAGACAAAGCATTTTTGAAATTTTCGCAATTGCCCTTGTACATCTTAGTCATAAACTCATTGATGTTGGGTTGCTTGTCGGCAGGAAGGCGATTCCAGGTCTTCAATGTGGCCATAATGACATCTATTTCTGTTTGTTTGTCCTTGTTGCTGCAATATTTATCATAAGAAGCCAACAGTTGGTTGATTTTTTCCTCATTAAAGTTTTTTTCATCCTTTTTGAGAACCATAAGATTACGAATACGCCAAGCATTCAGCATGGTTGCGGAAGCGGAAAGGCAGAAATTAGCGTTGCTCATTGCCTTATAGGCATTGCCATCGATACCGGCAACAGCCTTTTGAATATCGCTCAAGCATTTGCCATATTTCTTTTGGCGCTCGCTGTTGGCATTAATCCATTGCGTAAGTTCCTTTTCTTCCTGTTGTTTTTTCTCCACAACGCGAAGGTTTTTCAAACTGGTCACTTCGCCGTGTTGGTTTTTCCAATAGTTAGCCAGACTTGCGTGGTCGTCAGCATATTGCAGACGGACAGCTTCATCAGCATTCATGTGTTCCGTGATGACGGGGAGGATGATATCCAGTGGTTCATAGACTGCGGGATCCTTCACATCAATAGCATATTGAACTTCGTATGAAGTGAGGAAACGCTCAGTTGTGCCGGGATAGCCCCAAATCATTGTATAGTCACCCGGTTGGTAGCCCTTTATGCTGACAGGGAGAAAATGTTTCGGGTGGAAAGGCACGTTTTCTTTGGAATATTTGGCAGGAGAACCATCGGGAGCCGTATAGATACGGAATACAGTGAAGTCGCCGGTATGACGAGGCCACATCCAGTTGTCGGTATCGCCACCGAACTTACCGATAGAGGAAGGCGGAGCACAAACCAAACGAACATCTTCATACGTTGTATAAATGAACATATAATATTCGTTACCTTCATAAAAAGGTTTCACAACCACCTTGTAACGATCATTATCGGAATTGTCTTTTTGCAATTTCTTGATGGCGGCGGCAACCTTGTTAGCTCTTGCTTCTTCAGACATATCGTCTTTCACTTCAGCTAACACGATATTGGTCACATCTTCCATTCTTTCCAAGAAATTAACGTGGAAATTGGCAGGAAGTTCCTCCTCTTTGCTCATAGCAAAGAAGCCGTTGCTCAAATAGTCGTGTTCCACAGTAGAAAGTTCCACAACAGAAGAGTAACCGCAGTGGTGATTGGTAAACATCAAGCCATCACGGGAAACCATTTCACCTGTACAGAAACCATCACCCAATTGGACGATAGCGTCTTTCAAAGAAGAATGGTTGATGTCGTAAAGTTGTTCGGCAGTCAGTTGAAGGCCCAGTTTCTGCATTTGGGCATAATTGTAGTTCTTAACGAACATTGGCAACCACATACCTTCATCTGGAGGATTGATGGCGAAAGTAGTCGCACATAACACTGTCATCAAAGACAGTAGAAGACCTTTAGTAAGATTTTTCATTTTGTTAGTGTTTATTAATTTTGATGAATTTTCAAAAGACGAAAGGCAAATCAATGGTCATTGGACGCATTCACATCGGAATTACTACAAAGTTCATCTTCATTTTTTTCAAAAACCCGGAACACGCGTTTGTTGAAAACAATCACCATAAAAATGCCGACCGTGATACAGGCATCAGCAAGATTGAAAACTGCCGGGAAGAAATAGCTGCCACCCCACACGGGGAAGCCGTCCGGGATAGGGAACAATTTCACATAGAACATATCCACCACTCGGCCATAGAAAAACGGGGCATAGCCGCCGCCTTCCGGGAATAATGATGCCAACGCGAAAGGCGTACTTTCATTGAAGATGATTCCATAGAAGAGGCAATCGACAATATTGCCGAGCGCACCTGCAATAATAAGGCAGAAGATGGTCAGTGTAAGTCCGTCCATCCTGTCTTTCTTGATCTGTTTGTGCATATACCAACACAAAACAACCACTAAGGCTATACGCAACAGCGACAACATCAGTTTGCCGAAGTTCTGACCCAGGCTGATGCCGAAGGCCATACCTTCGTTTTCAATAAAATACAAGTTGAACCAATTGCCCAACACTGGAACGGTTTCACCCAATAGCAAATGCGTTTTAACCCAGATTTTGAGCAGCTGGTCCAAGAAAATGATAGCAACGATAACACCGCTGGCTATAAGGGATTTTGTAAGTTGCTTTTTCAAATCTATTTCTGCTTTTCTTTGATTTTCGAATCAATGTCCAATGTTGCGTGAGGAACGATTCTAAGTCTCTCCTTAGGAATCAATTTACCCGTCATACGGTCAATTCCGTAGGTTTTATTTTCGATACGCACCAAAGCGGCTTCCAAATTGGCGATGTATTTGTCCAAACGGCCGGCCAAACGACTGTTTTCCTCTTTAGAAAGAACTTGGTTTCCTTCTTCCATATTTTTGAAAGTAGGAGCTGTGTCCGTTGTATCATTGCCGGAGCTGGCGTATGCCTCCTGATAAACTTCCATAGCTTTTCTCGCTTCTGCAATCTTGCTTTCAATGAGGACTCTGAATTCCTCTAATTCTTCATCAGAATAGCGATTTACAATTTTAGTATCCATTTTTTCTGGTCTTTTGGTTAAAAATAAGGCGCAAAAATATATTTTTTTTCAAAAAAACGCTTTTTTTATTTCACTAATTTGCATATACTCTGCTGATTCATTGAATTTGTGACTTTTAAAATATACATTCCTGTTTTGAAATCAAAGGGAATGGATATCTTTTGGATTCCGAATTCAACACCATATTTGTATAAAGCAATACGTCTTCCATCCATTGAAAATATTTCGAAAGTGTAATTTTCCGGTTCGTCACATTGAATCATAATTTCCAAATTGTCACGGACAGGATTCACAACCTTCCATTGGAAATCAAGTTCCACATTCGCTATATCGACGGTAGCATCAATAATAAAGTCCGATATTATCGGAAGATGGTCCGACATATTATACAAAGCATTTGCCACATTCGTCGGCACTACCGTGTTGTTCGGAGAGACAATCGAGCCATTGAATCTTCGTCCATCTTGTCCTAAGGCATGGTAGGATTCCGGCAAGACCTGCACACGTTCGGAACCATAATATACATACGGCGAAACCAAAATGAAATCAAAGCGGTCATCCAATCCTCCAGTGGAGAAGCATCCATCAGAATAGCTGTGCGTGGATTGCGTGTGAATATCGGCAAACGCACTGTTGTTATTCCAATTCCCAGCCCTATCGATAGGATCATAAAAACAGAACAAGGTGTTGGAATAATTTACCAATTTCTGATAGCAATCCTCATTGGACGAATAGATGTTGAAATCGCCCGACAGAACATAATTTCCAGGAGCGCCCATAGAAGATATCTTACTCATCAAGCGTTGTGTCTGACTTAATCGTGAGGCTGCATTGACCTCAGAACTACCAGCCTTGAGATGGGCTATCCAAAAAGTGATGAAAACCGTATCCCCGTTTGACAAATCTTGGGACTTATAATACATCTTATATCCATTAATATCTCTATAAGAAGTAGTTATATAATAATTCTGGTACAAGCTCAACTTTCTTGCATCATAGAAAATCATATTGGAGATATAGCCTCCGGAATAGTTGGTCAAAGGGCCGTGCTGATAGTAGTCTATTCCATCCACATTAATATCGTTATTCAAAATCCGGTCCGCATACGTGACATTGCTTCCTATCTCATTGACACAAAAGACGTCAGGTTTCACATATTGGAAAATAGTCTTAAGAGAGGCATCTTTGTTATTGAGATTATTGGTTGAAGCATTGCAATCCGACACACCGGAGTTGTCCGTATAATACATCAAATTATACTGCATCATCCGCAATGTATCTTGTGCGGACAAAGTTGATATTAATAGTAATAATATTATTGTAAGGGAATAAAAATGCTTCATGCAACTTAGGGTTATTTCCAAGCAAAGGTTCCGATCAAATGCATAGCATCTTCGCGCAAGTAGTCGATAACCGGTTGGAGGGAGTCGTTGTTCGGAGTGAAATTAAAATAGAGTGTGGCACGAAGGAAGTGATGGGCGCTATCCGTCATCCAAAACTGGAACGGCGTGGCGACTTCTTTTCCGGCAATATCGTAAATCTGGCCCCAAATGCGAACATCAGGATCCTGAATGATGGAATATTCCACATCGTCAGCTTTTTGGTAGTGGAATTTCACCATTTTTTCCTCTTTGATGATTAAATTCCGCAAACTATCCGCATTAGCCAACGGAAAATACGTGAATTTGAAAGAGGCGTTGAATTTCGGATAATCCACATCCATCCAGTAAGAGCCGTCGGGTTTTCTATTTACTGACATCTCGGCATATTTCGACAATTCGAAAGTGAAAGGTACAGTCGTATCCATAGAATGATATTTATGCTCCGGCAGATCTATTCGAAAATAACCCATTGGTTTGGGAGCGGGCGCTTCCTTTTTATGGAAACACGAAGAGCCTAACAAACTGGAAGCCAAACATAATGCTATTACGAAAACTCGACTAACTTTTCTGAACATAATCAATGATAATATGTTATAGGTAACTTTTTAAATTTTGATAATTATTTTGCCGCAACTTTTTCAAAGCCCGTTCTTTAACCTGCCGAACTCTTTCACGCGAAAGGTCCATCACATCCCCCACCTCGTCTAATGTATATTCGTGGGCGGTACCAATGCCATAGAAAAGGGACAACACCTGTCGCTCTTTTTCCGGAAGCGTACTCAACACGTCGTGAATCTCTGCTGACAGGGATTCCTTCATCAGCATCTTGTCTGTGTCTTCGTCATTATCGTGGACAAAGATATCGACGAAGCGTGTTTCCTCATCGGCCGAAATCGGAGAATCAATGGATTGGGGATGGTTGTTCATCTTCATGATTTCCGACACCTTATGGACAGGCATATTGATGGATTCCGCAATTTCCTCAGTGGTGGGAACTCGCTTGAGCTCTTGTTCGAGCCGGGCTATTTCCTTCTTTATTTTATTGATGACACCGACTTGGTTAAGAGGAAGGCGTACGATGCGCGATTGATCGGCGATAGCCTGCAGAATGGCTTGTCGAATCCACCAAACCGCGTATGAAATGAATTTGAAGCCACGGGTTTCATCAAAACGGCGGGCGGCCTTTATCAACCCCACATTCCCTTCATTAATCAAATCTTGCAAACTAATACCCTGATTTTGATATTGTTTGGCAACAGAAACGACAAATCTAAGGTTCGTTGTCGTCAGCTTGTTCAAAGCCTCCTCATCACCCGCTTTGATTCTTCGGGCCAATTCCACCTCCTCCTCGGCACTAATCATCTGTTCTTTACCTATATCGGTAAGATACCTTTCCAGAGAAGCCGAATCACGGTTGGTGATGGATTTTGAAATTTTTAATTGTCTCATAATGTTCTAAATAAAATATTAGTTTTTGGTTTGAATTTCTGTTGTACCTTCATCATTCAATAAAGTTACAACTTTTGTATGTTTTTCATTGTTTCTGGAAAAAACGACTTTGACGGAATCGCCGGGAGATTTTGCCTTCAAGACGCCTCTGACTTCAGCCAAACTATTCACAGAATGTCCGTCAATCGTTAAGATGATGTCGCCTTCTTGGAAACCGTTTTTAGCTGCGGCTCCGTCCTCTTCCACTTCAGCCACATAAATACCTCTAACGTTTTCCAATTCATATTCCTTGGCGCGCTCGGCATTCAACTCCATAATGGAAATGCCCAAATATGCCTTTTGGACTTGTCCGTATTGTTTCAAATCCAAATAGACTTTCTTAACGATATTGGACGGGATAGCAAAGGAATAGCCAGTATAATAACCATTCCCAGAAGCGATTGCCGTATTTATGCCGACCAATTTGCCTTCGGAATTAACCAAGGCGCCACCAGAATTTCCAGAGTTCACGGCGGCATCCGTTTGGAGATAGCTCTCTTCAGTAGCGCCCTTTCCTGAAAGTTCCAATTGTCGAGCCAAAGCACTGATGATGCCGGCAGTGACAGTGGAAGTCAAATTCATAGGGTTGCCCACAGCCAAAACCCACTGACCAAGACGCACGGAATCGGAATTGGCAAAGCGCAGATAAGGCAAATCTTCAGCGTCAATTTTTATAAGCGCCAAGTCCGCACTCGGATCCGTACCCACAATCGTACCGTTGAACTCACGCTTGTCATTCAAGGTAATCGTAGCCTTAACGGCATCTTCCACCACGTGATTATTAGTAATAATGTAGCCGTCGGGAGAAACGATGACACCAGAACCGGCAGCCTGAACTGGATAGGTACTAGGAGACATTCCAAAGAAATGTTCCCAAATGGTACCACCGAAAAAATCATCCCAAACCGGGGTTTTCTGCGTAAATTCAGTCTTTATATAGACAACAGCGTTGACAGAATTCTCTGCGGCATCCGTCAAATCGACATAATGGGAAGACTTTGAAGAAGATTGAGCAGAAAGAGTTCCGCACCCAAAACTTAGAACCAAAATACTGGTTAATAGGATTTTAATAGAAGTTTTAGCTTTCATAACAAAGATATTTAAAGACAAAAAACAGGGAGATAACGAGAAAATCCGAAAAAAATTGCAGTATGATACGGATTGTTTGATTTTTTTTTCTATTTTTGCCGCCCCAAAAAATTAATAACTAAAACAAATCGAAATGTACGCAATCGTAGAAATAGCCGGGCAACAATTCAAGATTGAAAAAGACCGCAGAGTCTATGTTCAACGCCTTCAGGCTGAAGAAGGTTCACAGGTTAAATTTGACCGCGTGATGTTAGTAGCAAACGACGGTGATGTAAAAGTAGGTACTCCGACCGTAAGTGGTGCAGCAGTAACCGCTACCGTTGTCAAACACCTCAAAGGTGACAAGGTTCTTGTTTTCAAGAAAAAAAGAAGAAAAGGTTATCAGAAATTGAATGGTCACCGTCAGTGTCTGACCGCTATCAAAATTGATGACATTACCTTATAATTTTATTATTAACGACTAAACACTAATAAGATATGGCACATAAAAAAGGTGTCGGTAGTTCAGAGAACGGCCGCGAATCAGCAAGTAAACGATTAGGTTTGAAAATTTTCGGTGGACAATTTGCCAAAGCCGGCAACATCATCGTTCGCCAAAGAGGTACAGTTCACAATCCTGGTATGAACGTAGGTATGGGTAAAGATCACACCCTCTATGCTCTTTGTGACGGCATTGTGACTTTTAGAAAAACCTATAAAGATAAATCATTTGTGTCTGTTGTTCCTTCCCAGGAATAAGGATAAAGTGATATTTTGTTCATAATGTTTGATTTAAGATTACCGCTTCCTCCCGGGGGCGGTTTTCTTTTTTTATCACACACGAGGACCCACCGCCCACACGGGGTTATGCCTACAGCTTACCCCGTGATAACTAGGTTCTGCTTTCAGCAGAACGGGTAGAAGGAGTTCAGTAATAACGTGCAATATCACATTGCCACATTAGCACATTTTTTGTATGTTTGCCGCCTTTATTGAAAAACTATGATTAAATACGAAGAACTCGCTTTACAACTTAAAAATAGACAGTTTTCACCCGTGTATCTGCTGATGGGCGAAGAACCTTTCTATATCGACCAAATATGCAAGTTCTTTGAAAATTACGTTATGGATGAAGCCGACCGCGACTTCAACCAGGCAGTGCTCTTCGGCAAAGACAACTCTGCTGCCGACGTGATAGCCAACGTGAAACAGTTCCCCTTCGGCAGTCCTTATCGTCTTGTCATCGTCAAAGAAGCCAAAGAGCTACGCGATTTTGACAAGTTGGCCGAATATGCGCAAAACCCCATCCAGACATCCATTCTGGTTGTGTGCCATAAATACGGCAAAACCAAAGCGGCTCAAAACAAGGCTTTTGAAAAACACGGTGTCGTCTTCGAATCCGTCGGCGTGAAGGACTACCAACTTGCCGATTGGATCATCAAACAATCCGCCCGTTTCAAATTCCAATTGGACGGTATGACCGCCAACCTCCTTGCCGAACACATCGGCAACGACCTTTCGCGCATCTATAGCGAATTCGAGAAACTGAAAGTCATCCTTCCGCCCAATAGCACCATCACGCCCGACGTGGTCGAAAAATATATCGGCATCAGCAAAGAATACAACATTTTCGAACTACAAGATGCCTTAGGCAGCCAAAATGTGCAGAAAACGTACAAAATAATGGTCAACTTTTCCCAACATCTCAAGGAAAATCCCAACATCAAGACCATTACAATGCTCTTTGCTTTTTACAACAAGATGCTGAAATACCATCTTTCTCCTGATAAAGGGAACGATGCACAACGTAAAATTTTCGGCAACCTGCCCCCATCCATTTTGTCCAAAAACATCCAATACGCCCAACGCCACTCCATCCCGCAACTGATGAACATCATCTCCATACTTCGGGAATATGATGCGAAATCCAAGGGCGTTGACACCAACTGCGATGAGGCAGACCTTCTTAAAGAAATGATTTATAAGATTATACATTAATAAAAAAATAAAAACCTGTTTATCACAATGGAATTAGCTACTAAATACGATCCTACCGTAGTAGAAGACAAATGGTACAAATATTGGACAGACCACAAGATGTTTCATTCCGAGCCGAATGAGAAACCCGCATACACCATCGTCATCCCACCCCCAAATGTGACAGGCGTACTGCACATGGGCCACATGCTCAACAACACCATCCAGGATGTCCTCATCCGTCGCGCCAGAATGACCGGGTTCAACGCCGTCTGGGTGCCGGGTACCGACCACGCCTCCATCGCTACGGAAGCCAAAGTGGTAAACCTGCTCAAAGAACAGGGCATTGACAAAAAAGACCTCACCCGCGAACAATTCCTCGAACACGCCTGGCAGTGGAAGGAAAAACACGGCGGCATCATCCTTAAACAACTCCGCAAACTCGGCGCCTCCTGCGATTGGGACCGCACCAAATTCACGATGGACCCCGACCTTTCAGAAGCCGTTATAGACATATTTGTTGACCTTTACAACAAAGGCAAAATCTACCGTGGCGTGCGTATGGTCAACTGGGACCCGAAAGCGCTGACTGCCGTATCTGACGAAGAGGTCGTTTACAAAGAACTTCAATCCAAGCTCTATTACGTTCGTTATCAGATAGAAGGCGAACCCGGCGAATATATCACCATCGCCACAACCCGTCCTGAAACCATTTTGGGCGATACCGCCATCTGTATGCACCCCGATGACGAACGTTATGCCAAATATAAAGGGAAACGCGCCATCGTCCCTATCGTAAACCGCTCTATTCCTTTGATTTACGACGAATATGTAGAACGTGAATTCGGTACGGGTGCCTTGAAAATCACTCCGGCACACGACATCAACGACTACAACCTCGGCATCAAACACCATTTGGAAACCATCAACATCTTCAACGACAACGGCACGTTGAGCGAAAACGCCCAGTTCCTCGTCGGTATGGACCGTTTCGAGGCCAGAAAGGCCATCATCCCGTTGCTCGAAGAGGCCGGCAGTATGGTCAAAATCGAAGACTACGTCAATAAAGTAGGTTTCTCCGAAAGAACCAACGAAGTCATTGAACCGAAACTCTCTATGCAGTGGTTCTGCAAAATGGGTGAATTGGCCAAACCCGCTTTGGATGCCGTTATGAACAACGACATCAAGTTCTATCCTGAGAAATTCAAAAACACCTATTCCCACTGGATGGAGAACGTGAAGGACTGGTGTATCAGCCGCCAGCTCTGGTGGGGTCACCGCATTCCGGCCTACTACCTCCCCAACCACGAATTCGTTGTCGCACATAACATTGACGAAGCCCTCAACATCGCCAAACAAAAGTTCCCAGAACTGAACCTCAACAAGGAAGACCTCAAACAGGACGAAGACGTAATGGACACCTGGTTCTCTTCCTGGTTATGGCCGCTTTCCGTATTTGACGGCATCCGCAATCCCAACAATCCGGAAATCAACTACTACTACCCCACTTCCACCCTCATCACGGCACCCGACATCATCTTCTTCTGGGTGGCTCGTATGATTATGGCAGGTTTGGAATGGCGCGGCACCATCCCCTTCAAAGACGTATATTTCACCGGAACGGTTCGCGACAAGCTGCACCGCAAGATGTCCAAATCCTTGGGCAACTCCCCAGACCCGATTATGCTGATGGAAAAATACGGCGCCGACGGCGTACGCTTCGGCATGCTGCTCAGCTCACCTGCCGGAAACGACCTGCTGTTCGACGAATCCCTCTGCGAACAAGGACGTAACTTCAGCAACAAGATGTGGAACGCCTTCCGCTTAGTTATGGGATGGGATGTCGATGCTGACGGTGAACAGCCTATCCACACCAAGGCCGCTATCGACTGGATGAACAACCGCATCAACGAAGTTTTGGCCCAAACCGAAGAAGACTTCAAACGCTATCGTCTGTCAGAAGCCCTGATGGCTCTCTACAAACTGGTTTGGGACGATTTCTGCTCCTGCTTCCTCGAAGTGGTGAAACCGCCTTATCAGAAACCTACGGATGGCAAAACATACAACGACATTTTGGACATTTTCGAAAAGCTGACCAAGATTCTGCATCCGTTTATGCCGTTTATCACCGAAGAATTGTGGCATGCCTTGCGCGAACGCCAAGAAGGCGAATCTTTGATGCTTTGCGAAATGCCGAAAGCCGAATCCTTCGACAGCGATATGCTCAACCGTTTCGCCAATACCCGCAACGTCATCGAACAAATCCGCCGCGTACGTTCCGAAAAGAACATTGCCAACAAAAACGCGCTCAAACTGAAAGTTCACGCAGACGACCAGATAGCCAACGCTGAGATGGACGCCGTCATCGCCAAACTCGCCAACGTGGAAAGCATCGAATACGTAGGCGAACAAGGCGAAGTGAATGGAGCTTCCTTCATCGAACAAAACGTCAAATACTCCATTCCATTGGAAGGCCTCATCAACGCCGAAGAGGAAATCAAAAAACTGCAGGCCGAACTCAAATACGCAGAAGGCTTCTTACAAGGTGTTTTGAAGAAACTCTCCAACGAACGTTTCGTGAACAACGCGCCGCAAAATGTCGTCGATATCGAACGTAAAAAACAGGCTGACGCTGAAGAAAAAATCAGAATCATCAAGGAACAACTCTCTAAACTGCAATAAGATGAAGGCCACCTTACGATTTTTTATCATTTTGGCGATATTTCTCATCCCAACGACCTTTATCGAAATAGGTTCTTTAAGTGAACGTTTCCCTATTATTGTCGGCATCACCTTGGCTGTAACCATTGGATATTGGGTTTGTTACGCCATTATAGAAAAGAAACGCAAACAACAGTCTCAAAACAAAAACGCCTAACTATGAAGAAAATACTCGGAATCGGCAATGCCTTAGTAGATATCCTGATTAACATTGACAACGACTCCATACTATCTACCTTCGAGTTGGACAAAGGTGGAATGACTATGATAGATGCGGACCGCAAGCGCGAAATACACGAGGCCATTCAAAATATGTCACAGGCCTGCGCCACCGGCGGATCCACTTCAAACACCATACACGGATTGGCACGCTTAGGCGCTCCCGCCGGATACATCGGCAAAGTCGGACACGACAAAATGGGGGACTTCTTTAAAAGCGAAATGCAACGTTTCGGTGTCACTCCGCACTTGATTGACTCAGACATGGACACAGGCATTGCCACCACCTTCATATCCAAAGACGGCGAACGGACCTTTGCCACCTACTTGGGTGCCGCCGCCACGATGACTCCCGAAGAACTGGACCCTTCCGTATTTGACGGTTACGACTGCATCCACGTAGAAGGCTACCTGATATTCAACCATGACCTTATTCTGAAAGTCTACCAGATTGCCAAAGAAAAGAGACTGCAGATTTCTATGGATATGGCCAGCTACAACATCATTGAGGCCAACTACGACTTTGTGAAGATGTTGCTGACGGACTACGTGGACATTATCTTTGCCAATGAGGAAGAGGCTAAGGCATTTACCGGCAAAGAAGGTGTTGACGCATTGAACATTCTTTCCGACTACTGCAGAATTGCCATTGTCAAAGTGGGTAAAGACGGTTCCTACATCAAGATGAACAATGAGATTACCAAGATTGAACCAGTGGATGCCGTCCGCCGCGATACCACGGGTGCCGGCGACATCTATGCTTCAGGTTTCCTCTATGGCCTTTTGAATGATTTCACTGCCCAAAAATCTGGCGACTTGGCCTGCTATCTGTCTGCAAGAATGATAGAATACATCGGCGCCAAACTGCCTGACGAAGTCTGGTTGGAAGTAAAAGAGAATTTCTTTGAATAAGCTCTGACGGAGAAGGTAAAATGGGCGGCCGGTGAGCTTTGTTCAGTGAACCGTGTACGAACTATAATAGGATGATACGTGGGGCATTGTGATTTGTTCTTTGTCAATTACTCAATTTGGGAAACGGATGTGAAGAGATAAATTTTGTTTCTTTGCAATCCCAAATTTTACTGTATAGGAATCAACGAGAACAATCAATATGGAGAAAATATTTTTATTCCTTTTGCTGATTTTGACGGCAGGTTCCCTAACAATCACCAGCCAAACTATCTCAAATAACCAAGCTGAGATAGACAATGGCAATAAGAACAGATATTTACATCCTGCGTTCTATGAAGTATATTAGTCAACAAATTAAAAAGATCATTTGGGTTTGTATTTTAGGAATGATAACCTATTTCGGTTTTGCTCAAGCAGAAGACACTATACTTGTTAGTGGCAAAAACAGTACGAACACCTGTTTTGTTTTAGCCAAAGAATACATAAAGGACATTAAAACGATTATTGATTCAACAGACGAACTTCATTATTCAGATAAGCATTGCGTTGTGACTATTCTTTTATCATCAAAAGGGGCTAGGAAAGTTTCTGCTTTAACATCAAAAACTGTAAATTTTATGCAATTGGAGAACATTCCCATTAAAATCCCAATATTCTTAAAATATTCAAGTGTTGGACCCGTTTTCGAACCCGTCATTTATGGCTATGACTGGGATGGGCACTTCTTATTAGATGCTGGCAACCAGTTTGAAATTCGTTTCTACAAGTCCTTTTTGTTGCAGAACCCTGACTTTCTTGAACAATTACAACATTTGAAAAAGCAATGATGTCGGGCCCGTACGATATTGATAAAATAAAAAGAGACGGTGCGGTGCTTTAAATAAAAAGAGACGGTGCGGACTTTTAACAAAAGAGACGGTGCAGTGCACCGTCTCTACAGAGCCACTTGTGAGACTTGAACTCGCGACCTACGCATTACGAATGCGTCGCTCTACCAACTGAGCTAAAGTGGCTTTTTTGAGGTCGCAAAAATAGAAAAAAAAAATGAAACAATGAAATTTAAAAGGGTGTTTTTTCAAATAGGGCTGATTTTCACACTAATCGGATTGATTATTGGGAAAATACAGTATGAAAGCTACCATCAGGTTTTATTTGAAAACGGACCTGCCTCCAATGTCATTTCCGATGAAGATGGCAATCTTTGGACAAATTCTTTCAATATACAATTGAGAAGCCTGAACTTCGATTATCACCCATCCCACAAAGTCAAGCAGGTCGATGCCAAGATTACCTGTTCCTATGCCGATGAGAATCAAAATCTGTATGTCTCTGTCAACCACCCCGCCCGTTTTCACCAATACAATATATATATAAAGGATTATTGGCCTTCAAGTGCTCAAAATCCTGCCGGCGTTCGTTTGAGTTTGGTGAAACAACCTGGCCGATGGTTTGTTTATGTTGGACTCATCCTTTTAATGGCAGCTTCACTTTGGAAAGCATTTCTTCTAGTTAGATATGAATTTTCAGTCCTTTCCAACATAAGTCGTAGAATTTTATTCGCCTTAATAGTTACGGTTGCCTTGGTTCTGATGCTGAATCCGATGATGCGCGGCAATCTGCCTCCCATATTAAGAAGTATTTGGTTTTACCCGCACGTTTTTTTCTTCGTCCTTTCGTATGCCTTGCTGCTTACCTCTTTTATTACGTCCTTGCTGCGAATCAAGTATGATTTACGTTCTTATTTTTGTTTCCGTTTGGGAATCTTTATGTACACCATAGGCTTGGCTTTGGGAATGATTTGGGCTAAGGCGGCTTGGGGCGACTTCTGGAGTTGGGATCCCAAAGAGACCGCCGCCTTGATTACGTGGGGCGCCTGCCAAATCGCTTTTCATCACATAGATTCTTGTAAGGAACTTACTGATAAAAAATGGATTATATGGCAGATTGTCTGCTTCTTGTGCCTGCTCCTGAGCTGGTTTGGCGTTCAACTTTTCAAAATGGGCGGGCTGCACGTTTATTAGAAAAAAATCCTTGACTATTCTCATTAATTTTCTACATTTGCCGTCCCATTTCTCGTGGGACATTATAGTTTTGTAGTCGTAAATGCTATAGATATGAAAAAAATCTTCTTACTCTCATTGTTGAGCCTATTTATGGGACTGGGCATCACGTACGCCCAACATTTTGACCAGTATTTTGTCAATAAAACGCTCAGAATCGATTATCTGCACATCGGCAATTTCCATCAGGAATCATTAGAAATCGACCATTTCACCGCAGGCGGAACTTGGAACGGCACACGTTCCTATTTGATTGAACCGAACAATTATGGGGATATTACCATTGAGGTATATGATTCACTGACCAACAAGCTGATTTTCAGCAGAAGTTACTCCTGCCTTTTCACGGAATATAGAACGACTGAACGTGGCATGACCGAAATTGATTCTATGGAGGAAAGTGTCAATATTCCGTTCCCGAAAAATACGGTTCGTCTGAAATTCACGACTTTTGATAGAAAAAGAGTCCCGACCACCCTGTCCATTTCCTATTTCAACCCGAAGACTTCTGCAACGGAACCGATGGTGAAGGAGAACAAGGTGATGACGCTGCACAAAGGCAGCACGCCGGATAAAGCCATCGATATCCTCTTCATTCCGGACGGATATGCCAAGAGTGACGCCAAACTGTTGAAAAAGGATATGAAGCGTTTCGCATCCTACGTGATGAAATGCACCCCTTACAAAGAGATGGCTAAGAAGGTGAACATTCGCGCTATTGAGGGCTATTCTGAGGAATCAGGCATCACGCAGCCGCAGAACAACATTTACCGCAACACGTTGGTGAACTGCACCTATAACGCTTTGGATTTGGACCGCTATCTGATGTGCCCGGGCGTTTGGAACCTGCACGAAGTGGCCGACGACGCTCCCTACGATGTCATTGTGATCATCTGCAACAGCGAGAAATACGGTGGTGGCGGCATCTACAACTTCTATTGCACGGTTTATAATCACGGCGACTATCCTGATTACGTTATTGTGCACGAAATGGGGCACCTGATTGGCGGTTTGGCCGACGAATACTACACCTCCGAAGTTTCTGTGCAAGACTTCTACCCTGCCGGCATCGAACCAGTGGAACCCAACGTCACCACACTGGTGGATTTTGACAGCAAGTGGAAGGATATGCTGCCCGCCGGCACTTCCATTCCAACGTCTCCCGCTAAAGAAGGCACGCCCGAATATGACCAATTGGGCGTTTACGAAGGCGGCGGCTACGTTTCCAAAGGTGTTTTCCGCCCCGCTCTGCACTGCACAATGCACCAAATCAGATATAACGATTTCTGTCCAGTGTGCCGAAAGGCTTTAGAAGAAGTGATTGAATATTATTCCAAATAAACATAAATTTCCCTGTAGAGACGGTGCAGTGCACCGTCTCTACTTTATTAATGCACCGTCTCTTCTTTATTAATGCACCGTCTCATTATGTAACAAAAAAGGAACGATTTCTCGTTCCTTTTTTTATTTCTTCAATTTCATTTTATACATATCCAAAATATTGTGCATCAGCATAGCGATGGTCATTGGCCCCACGCCGCCTGGCACGGGCGTGGCCGCACTAAGCCGTTTTTCCAAACCCGGCAAGGTTTCAGGGCTATAGACGTCCCCGACCAAACCGTTTTCTGTGCGGTTAATGGCCACATCGATTAGAACGGCTCCTTCTTTGAAATCATCGGGTTTGAGCAGATTAGGACATCCCGCCGCAGTGATGACGATGTCACCGATGCGTGTGATTTCCGGAAGATTGCGGGTATGTGAATGGCACAGCGTGACCGTAGCATTCTGACGAATGAGCAGTTGGGCGGTGGGCTCGCCAACTAACTGGCTGCGGCCGATAACTACCGCATGCTTGCCTGCTACTTCTATGCCATTGGTTTCCAGCAGCGACATAATGCCGTTGGGAGTGCAAGGCATCACGTAAGGCTCGCCCAAATGCAACAGCCCCACATTCATCAAATGCAGGCCGTCCGCATCTTTTCGATAATCAATGAAATCCAAAATCTTGGCGCTGTCAAAATGGTCGGGAAGCGGGAGCTGAATCAAAATCGCATCCACCGAACGGTCATTGTTCAGTTTATCGATAAGGTCCAGCAATTCTTTTTCCGTAATATCGGCGGACAACAGGTAGCTGTCGCAATCCATCCCCAAAGATTTGCAGGTTTTCTCCTTGCTGCGAACGTACGACATACTGTCTGAACGGTCGCCGACCAAAATAATAGCCAACTTGGGGACACGGAAGCCGATGGCTTTAATCATTTCAACTTCCTTGGAGATTTTCTCCTTTATTTGCAGCGCACAGGCTTTTCCATCAATAATTTTCATATAGAATTAATCTAGATATTTGATTTTGTCGGGAACAATATAGGCATTGGGATAAATAGACAGAATATCCTGCAACGTCCGATAGGCATCCAATCTGGTATAGAAATTGCCGACTCTTATTCTGAAATAGGGTTCCATGTAAGACAGGTAGGCGGGAATTTCAGGGAAATGATTTAGGAATGCGGCACGTTCGTTTTCAGCCGTACTTTTGGAGTTGGCACCGGTCACCGCGACAATCTGAATGCGGTATCCATCCACTTCACCAAGTTTGTTCCAAGTTCTGATAAAATCGTTCTGAATGGTCTCAATGGCAGGCTCGACATCATAACGGACGGAATTCTGAGCCACCCCAAAAAGACAAAGAGTTATCATTGATAAGGTTATAAAAATTCTACGCATAGGGAAAAATTTTGGCAAAAGTACAAAAAAAGGTGTAACTTTATTAAAAAAGTAACGTATAGAAGAATGTTTTTTTGTATCTTTGCAAACTTAAATTTTTATACATAAATGGGTCTATTTTCGATATTTACAAAAGAAATCGCTATTGACTTGGGCACAGCCAACACTGTAATCCTCCATAACAACCAGGTTGTGGTGGATGAGCCTTCCATACTTGCCATTGACCAAAAGACCAAAACAGTCAAAGCCGTCGGCAAAAAGGCCCTAATGATGGAAGGACGAACTCCTCCGGGAATCATAACCACCCGTCCACTTCGCGATGGTGTGATTGCAGATTTCCAAGCAACAGAAATGATGTTGCGCGAATTTATTAAAATGACAGGTTCCAAGGGATATTTCTTCCCGCCCGCCTTAAAAATGGTGATATGTATTCCGTCCGGCATTACGGAAGTTGAAGAACGTGCCGTTCGTGACTCTGCCGAGCAAGCCGGTGCCAAAGAAGTCCGTATGATTCACGAACCGATGGCTGCCGCTATCGGCATCGGCATCGACGTACTCGACGCCAATGGTAATATGGTTATCGACATCGGTGGTGGCACCAGCGAAATCGCCGTCATCGCTTTGGGCGGTATTACAACCAGCACCTCCGTTAAAGTTGCCGGCGACCGCTTCAACAACGACATCATAGACTATATGCGCAAAAAGCATAATATCGCCATCGGCGTTGCCACTGCCGAACAAATCAAAATCAACGTCGGCTCCGCCATCGAGGATCTCGAAAATCCTCCTGCCGAATACGAAGTCTATGGCCGTGACCTGCTTCAAGGCATCCCCGTCGCAGTAAAAGTCAGCCACCGGGAAATCGCTCAGGCATTGGACCGCTCCATCGCCCTTATCGAAACCGCTGTCATCAACGCCCTTGAGAAAACCCCTCCCGAGTTGTCTGCCGATATCTACAAAACCGGTATCTACCTCGCCGGCGGCGGTTCCCTCCTCAGAGGCCTCGACAAACGTATCAAGAAGAAAACCAAACTCAACGTCCACGTGGCTGAAGATCCTCTGAAAGCCGTGGCCCGCGGTACCGCTATCGCCCTCAAGAACTTTGATAAATTCCCTTTCCTTATGAAATAAACTACAAGGCTGTCTTCCCGACAGCCTTTTTTATTATCAAACTATTTTGGGTACGGTGGCGGTAGAGACGGTGCACCGCACCGTCTCCATCATATCAGACGGTGCAGTGCACCGTCTCTACATTATTTTCTGACATATCAACTATTTTTGTATCTTTGCAAGTTTTATATAAAAATAGTAAAATGCAAGAAATCAGAAACATAGCTATCATTGCCCACGTTGACCATGGCAAAACAACGCTCGTAGATAGAATTTTATACCAGTCTAATCTCTTTAGAGAGAACCAAGAGAAGAAAGATCTCATCCTCGATAATAACGATTTGGAACGTGAACGCGGTATCACTATCCTTTCCAAAAACGTTTCCGTACGCTACAAAGGTGTCAAGATTAATGTTATCGACACCCCGGGCCACAGTGACTTCGGCGGCGAAGTGGAACGCGTCCTCAATATGGCTGACGGAGTCCTCCTCGTAGTGGATGCCTTCGAAGGCCCGATGCCTCAAACACGTTTCGTCACCCAAAAGGCCATCGAACTCGGCCTGAAACCTATCGTCGTCATCAATAAAGTTGATAAACCCAACTGTCAGCCGGAACTCGCTCAGGAAGCTGTCTTTGAACTGATGTTCAACTTGGGTGCCAATGACGAACAACTTGATTTCCCAACCGTATATGGTTCTGCTAAGAACGGCTGGATGGGACCGGATTGGAAAACGCCGACCAACGATATCTCCTATTTGTTGGATACCATTATCAAATATATTCCTGCTCCAAAAGCAGAACCCGGCAACCTGCAGATGATGATTTCCTCTTTGGATTTCTCTTCTTATGTGGGCCGTATCGCTGTGGGTCGTGTGAAACGCGGCAGCATCTCTTGGGGCCAGAATGTTTCCCTCGTAAAACGTGACGGCACTGTCCAACAATCCAAAGTCAAGGAACTTTATGTGTTTGAAGGTCTTGGCAAGGAAAAAATCAAAACACCGGTAGAAGCTGGCGAACTTTGCGCTATCCTCGGTCTCGATGATTTCGAAATCGGCGATACTGTGGCAGATTTTGAAAATCCCGAACAACTGACGCCTATCAAGGTGGATGAGCCGACAATGAGTATGTTGTTCACTATCAATAATTCACCTTTCTTTGGCAAAGAAGGTAAATATGTGACTTCCCGCCATTTGCGCGACCGTCTGTTCGCCGAACTGGAGAGAAACCTCGCTATGCGTATTGAAGAAACCGACTCTCCGGACCGTATGAACGTGTTTGGCCGCGGCATTCTCCACTTGTCCATCCTTATTGAAACGATGCGTCGTGAAGGCTACGAACTTCAGGTTGGCCAACCACAAGTTATCATAAAAGAAATCGATGGCCAAAAATGCGAACCTATTGAGGAACTGACCGTGCTCGTGCCAGAGGAGATGTCCTCCCGCGTCATCGACCACGTGTCCCGCAGAAAAGGCGAAATGCAGGCGATGGATACACTGAACGACCGCGTCCACTTGACGTTCACCATTCCTTCCCGTGGTTTGATCGGCTTGAGCAACCAGTTGCTCACCGCTACCGAAGGTGAAGCCATCATCTCTCACCGCTTTTTGGAATTCCAACCTTGGAAGGGCGAAATCCCCGGCCGCCACGCTGGTTCTTTGATTGCGATGGAAACAGGCCAAGCATACGCTTACTCCTTGAATAAATTGCAAGACCGTGGTAAGTTCTTTATTGAACCGAACGACCAAGTTTATGCTGGTCAGGTGATTGGCGAGCACATCCGCCCGGGCGACCTCGTCATCAACGTCTGCAAATCCAAGAAGTTGTCCAACATGCGCGCCGCTGGCTCCGATGAGAAGTTAGTGCTTGCACCTGCCATAAAATATTCTTTGGAGCAGTATATGGAATTTATCGGCAAAGATGAATATCTGGAAATCACGCCGGAATCTTTGCGTTTGCGCAAAATCATCTTGGACGAAATTGAAAGAAAACGCGCCAACCAACGTGCCGAAAACGCACAATAAGTCCTTATTTTATGCAGAAAGAGGAATTTTATCAGCATTTGTGTGAGGAACTACGAGAAAATCGCTCGCTTTATCCTTACTATAAGCTGGTGGATGGAAATGTGTCACAACAGCAGTTCCGCAAGGCCTATTTTCTGCAACGTTTGGGTTATTTGGATCAACATATTGACCTCACCGCTAATCCCACCATCTGGGATTGCGGTTGCGGTTATGGTTCCACCTGCCTCTATCTGGCTATGAATGGTCAGTCCACCTATGGTACGACCTTGGAGTTTTATGCCGAGCAAATAGATAGACGCAAACAGTTCTGGG
>JAZRYT010000146.1:0-48662 GCA_045600905.1 Bacteroidales bacterium | reverse complement strand
TTTAGATTGTTATGAAATGTGACTTTGAAAATTAACAATTAATAGTTAAAAAACGAATACTTGTTTGGGAGTAAAACAGCGCCTTCGGCGCGAGGTTAACCGCAGAGTATGAAAAAATCTTTGCGTTCTTTGCTCCTTAGCGTTAATTTGACCGCGGAGGACGCAGAAAACGCAGAGGGGCGCCCGCAGGGCGGGGTAGTGGTATGGTCATCACGGCGAAGCCGTATAATATTAAAAAGTATATCTAACACCCAAGTTGGCGCTCCAGTCGAAGTAGTGGATATCGACACCTTCAGCGAAGAGGCAGCCGTAGCCGGGACGGAAGTCGAGTTGCAGGGCAACAGGCGCGTTGAATTTGTATTCGAGGCCGAAGATGCCGTTGGCTCCACATTTGCCGAGGTCGTAGCGGGTTCTGATAAAGCCGATCCAGGTGGGGTAGGCGATGTCGCTCCAGCAGTAGCCGATGCTGAGTCCCAGGCCGAGCATTCCGTAAAGACCTTTGGCGAAGTGGCCTTCGAACATAAAGTTGGGGTTGAGTTCGAGGTCCCAGAAGGACAGGCCTTCAAAGCGGAGGTTCTTGCGGTAGAGGCCGTTGGTTTTGACAATCTTGGTGCCGAGGTCGAGTTGGAAGGCGAAGTGGTTGCCTCCGAAGGTCTTGAATGTTAAGGCCTGCATATTGCCGGCGCTGACGCCGAAGCCGTTCTTGTAGGGAGCCTGTGCTTGTGCGGTGAAAACGGTGAGTGAGATGATAGCGAAAATCGCAAGGATGGTTCTTTTCATAAAAGGGATTTTTTAATTGTTGTTTGCGAATGTGAAAATACTGTTACACAATAAATTATATTTTATATGTGATTTTTTTGATGAGGCGCAAAGATACAAATTAAATGCGATAAGGAGTGATGGTTGAACGGAGAATGATGAACGGAGAAAGTTACTGACACAAGTTGACAAAAAGCACCTGAACTGCATTTTTTTGCAGAAAATACCTTCCTTTTTGCTATTTTTGCGGCCTGTTTTGCTGAAAAAGCAGGTGAAAAATAGTATTAACGAAAAAACAACATATCGGAAGAAATAAAAAAGACGTACTAACTTATTGATATAAAAGCATTAGCTTTAGTCTGATCCTCGAAAATCTGGAAAATTTACGACCTAAGACTAGAAGTTGATGCCCACGCATTGCGTGGGCTAACTTTGTTTGGTCGAAGGCCTTTCCAGATGCCGCGAGGAAAACAATGGTTGGTCCCACGCTTTTTTTGTGGATTCTGGGAAAGGAGGCGCAAATAATGGAAAAGTACACTTTTTCCGGACATGAATCATTTCAATGCAAAAACCTTTGGCTTAAAAAAGGATATGATTATGTTAAGCAAGGTCACTCCTTTACCAGTGATGATGCAGTCGTTGAATTAGGGGTTGGTAAGAATATGGTTGCGTCAATAAAATATTGGTTGAAGTCCTTTTCGGTTATAGATAACGAAGACAAACCTACAGATTTAGGGAAGTTCATTTTTTCTGATGATGGTGCTGATCCTTTCCTTGAAGATATATCCACGATTTGGTTACTTCATTATACGTTAGTGAGAACCAGACATGCTTCTTTGTATAGTTTGTTATTTTCATCTTTTCATAAAACAAGAAATGAATTTACTAAAGAACAGTTGATGTCATTTTTGAAGCAGGAAAATTATAAAGAAAGATTTAAAGGTTTTATCTTCAATGAAAACACTGTTTCAAAGGATATTGATACTTTTTTGAAAAACTATGTGGAGCCATCCAATAAAAGTAATTACGAGGATTTCTCTACATTGCTTCTTCCTTTGAATTTGATTAGAAAAGTGGATAGAGACAACTATGTCTTTAATTATTCGTCTCGGGCAAATTTGAATCCATTGGTGTTTTTGTATGCAGTAAAAGACAAAACCAATAATGCAAAAGCGGTAGATTTTGATGTGGTTTTGGAATTGGCACGAATCTTTTGCTTGTCAACTAATGATTTGTATGCGATTTTTGAACAATTGCATCATATTAGTGAAAATATTTCTTTTGAAAACACAGCAGGTGAGCAATTGCTGACTATCAATGACGAATTAGATAAAATGGCAGTTCTTCGACAACTATATTTTTAAAACATTTTGGTATGAAATTTTCTACCTCAATTAATATTGAACGAGATCAAAATAAAGCACTGAATTACATTGTAACAGCAAATGCTAAAAAAGTAATTCGTGCTATATCTTCATCATTTGATGATGGAATTCATTCTTTTAGTCTTATTGGTTCCTACGGCACGGGCAAATCTACTTTTTTGTTGGAATTTGAACATTGTCTTGCCGCAAATAACCAAGATGCACTCAAGTTGCTCAAATTGGATGGCCAGTTCAATGGCTTTACAAAGTTTCGTTTCCTTAATATCGTAGGAGATTATATGAGTTTGGAGCAACTTTTAGAAGAACGTTTGCCTACTACTCCTGGAAATGCCTTGAAAAGACTAAATGCTCTATATTCGGAGACCCAAAAACAAAATGAGTTTTTGGTAATTGTTGTTGATGAGTTTGGCAAAATATTGGAGCATGCAGCAAAAGGGAATCCTGAAGAAGAAATGTATTTCTTGCAGAAACTTACGGAATTTGCAAATGATACAGACAAGAATGTCTTGCTACTAACCACTTTGCACCAAAGTTTCACTGCCTACTCAAAAGATCTTTCAAAATCCCAACGCCAAGAATGGACTAAGGTAAAGGGACGTTTTCAGGAAATCGTTTTCAGTGAGCCAGTTGAACAATTGCTTCAATTAGCAGCAGAAAGAATAAAATGTAGGTCGCGTGTTCCTAAAAATGCAGAGACAATCTTTAGTTTAGCACAGAAATCTAATTTATTAGCTCATAATGTTCAAGATGACATTGCAAATAAATTATATCCATTAGATGTTATTGCTGCGTATGTCTTGACGTTGGCAAATCAGCGTTATGGCCAAAATGAAAGGACATTCTTTACATTTTTGGAATCAACAGGTGAAGATTCTCTTTCTGCATTCGAACCCAAGAAAAATCTTATGTACAATCTTTCGGATGTACATGATTACATATTGTATCATTTTAATTCATATTTGTCATCTGCTAATGCGGATTCTGCTCAATGGACTGCGTTGAAAATCGCGAGAGAAAGGGTTGAGGGAAGCAATCTCTCAGAATCGGATATAGTTGATGGCTTGAAATTGGTGAAGACAATAGGTCTTCTCAATTTGTTCGCTTCATCTGGAACTGTTATTGATGAGAATTTCATTGTAGAGTATGCTTCTTTAGCTATGAATATGGCTAATGTTAAACCTGTCCTTGATGAATTAATTTCTCTGAATATTATTCGTTTTGCTAAATACAAATCAAAGTATATTTTGTACGAAGGTACTGATGTTGATTTGGATTTGGCATTGAATGAAGCAGAAAACCATGTGAGAAGAAATACTGATGTGGTCAGTAAATTGCATCAGAATTTTAATTTCAAAGTTGCTTTAGCGAATGCGTATTATTATAAAACAGGTACTCCGAGATATTTTGAATATCATTTGACGGAAATCCCAATTACGACGGTAGCTGATGGTGAAGCCGACGGTTATATCAATTTGATTTTTTCAAATAATGTTGACGATATAAGGGACCAAGTCCTGAAACAAAAAGGTACGGCTATTTTGTATTGTCTATATAAAAATATTAAGTCGATTGCCGATGTGATATTCTCTATTGACAAATTACAATGGGTCAAAGATTTCTATATCGCGGATGAAACTGATAAGGTCGCTATCCGAGAAATAGACAAACAAATCCAATATGAGCAGAATCTTTTGACTAAAACAGTTTCTGAATCCATGTTTGACCCTAATGGAGTAGAGTGGTATTTTAATGGTCATTTTGTTGAAAATATCGTTGACTCGAAATCATTGACTAAATATTTGTCCGAGGTCAGTTCACTTATTTATGATGAAACTCCTACCTTTAAGAATGAATTGGTGAACAAATTCAAACCGAGCGGAGCTATTTCAACGGCAAGACAGATTTTTTTCAATCAATTGCTTGAACATAGTTCGGAAGAAAATTTGGGATTCCCGGAAGATAAGTTCCCTCCAGAGAAATCCATATATCTTTCTTTATTAAAAGAAAATGGGCTGCATCGTCAAATTGGTGATGCATATATGTTATCAGAGCCCTTTGAAGGAAACAGCTTTAATGCGCTGTGGAAACGGTGCAATGATTTCTTGGTGTCTTCCCAGTCTCGTCAACGTAAATTGACAGAGTTGGTTAAAATTTTGCAGCAACCACCACTTCGATTGAAAAAAGGTTTGATTGATTTTTGGTTGCCCGTATTTTTGATTGTGAAAAAAGAAGAATATGCTTTATATTCAAATGGACGATATGTTCCAGGAATAACCAAAGAAGTATTAGATCTATTCCAAAAGAATCTTAATCAGTTTTCTATTAAGGCTTTCAGTATGTCGGGTGTTAAAATGGATTTTTTCCAACAATACCGCAAAGCCATTAGTTTGAGTGCCGACACGGCATTGTCAGAAGGATCTTTTGTCGAAACAATAAAACCGATATTGTCGTTTTATCGTCATCTTAATACTTTTGCTAAAACAACTAAGGTCTTATCTCCTAATGCAAAGAATTTTAGAGATGTTGTTGCTCACGCAACGGATCCAGAAAAAACATTCTTTGAGGAACTTCCTGATAAGTTAGGATTCAAAGAAGTTGTTGTTATGCAAAATCCTGACGCTATTGATAGCTTTGTCGATGTCCTTCAAGGAGCTATTCGGGAATTGCGTTCTTGTTACGACAACCTGATTTCAAAGATAGAAGATTGCATATTAAATACTTTGAAGATCAAAGAGAAGGAGTACTCAATCTACAAAGTTAGCATTGATGGACGCTACAAAAATGTGAAAGGCGATTTGATGTCTGAATTTACGAAACGCTTTCATAGTAGGGTGGTAGCACAATTTCCCGATAAAAAATTGTGGATAGAATCCATATCGTATGTCGTTCTCAATAAAGCATTGGAGACTATCAAGGATGAGGAAATCCCATTTTTGTTGACATCCATAAAAGAGGCTTTCTTTGACTTGGATGATTACGTTGAAATGCACAAAGTTGAAAATGAATCTGTTGCCAGAGTTCATATTACCCTCAATCGCGAAGGATCTGTCACCAAGCAGGTGATATTGCCACAAGAAAGCAACCAAGAAATTGAAAATTTGACGAAGCAGATTGAAAAAATGCTTTCAAAAGATGACTCGCTAAATATTAGCGCATTGCTGACAATACTTAAAAATAAGATGAAATGAACGGAAAAGTACGACATGTATTAGGCATATCGGGAGGCAAGGATAGTGCTGCGTTGGCTATTTATCTCAAAGATAAGTATCCAGAACTTGATATTGACTTTTATACAAGTGATACCAAGTGTGAGTTGGCAGAAACTGAGCAGTTGGTGGAACGTCTTCGAGCATATCTCGGACATATAACGACTTTATTGGCAGCACAAGGAAGTCCGGAGCCCACACCGTTCGATCATTTCCTCAAAGCATCTGGAGGATATTTGCCTTCACCGCAAGCGCGTTGGTGTACGCAAAAAATGAAGTTGGCAGAGTTTGAAAAATATGTTGGAGATGAACCGACAATATCGTATGTCGGTATCCGTGGCGATGAGGATCGGGATGGTTATGTTTCTACCAAACCTAATATTCAGGCAATCTTCCCTTTTAGAAAAAATATTTGGAGTATTGATGTTATTAACAGAGTCTTGCATAATGACAATATGCAGGAATTCAATGCGATATACGAAAGTGTGAACTCTATTGATGTTTATCAGGAAGCCAAGAAGTTTTTAGAGACCCCTATAACTAAATCGTTTTTCTATTCTAAAAAGTTGAATGCTTTGTTGGACGTTGATGTGAAGGCGTTCAATCATGCTGTTTTTGAATTTCTTAAGACAACGGAATATCCGGTTGGACAATTAGATTACTTTCCGTTGATTGACAATGAAGACATTATTGTTAAAGATGACGTTTTCCGAATTTTGGAAGAAAGTGGCATAGGTGTGCCAGCCTACTATAAATTGATTGACTTTGAAGTGGATGGTAAGAAAGGGCAATATTGCCGGAGTCGATCAGGGTGTTATTTCTGTTTCTTCCAACAGAAAATAGAATGGGTATGGTTGTTAGAGCAGCATCCGGATTTGTTTGCCAAAGCAATGACGTATGAGAAAGACGGCTACACTTGGATACCCAATGAGACGTTGGCAGAACTTGCTCGTCCTGAGCGCGTCCGCCAAATCAAGCTCGATCATATCAAAAAAACTGAAATTAAAAACAAGAAATCGTCAAGCTCATTACTAATTGATATGTTTGATGATGATGAAATAAATTGTGCAAATTGTTTTATATAACCAACCATGTTACGAACAGATATTAATTGGCCAGATCATAGAAAGTTCAAATCCAATACGGAATATGAACCATTAGAGTTCTTCTCAGAATGTCTGAGAAATAGCAAAAGATTTGATTTCTTTTTGGGATTCTTTAGTTCATCAGCTATTCGATTGCTCTCCAGCAGTTTTGCTACATTCATCCATAAAGGAGGAAAAGTAAGACTTATCATTAATAATATTTTGTCTCAAGAAGATAAGGACGCACTCTACAATGGAGAGAATGGTTTCGTAAATGGGATTTTCAACATACAAAACCTTAAAGAATTGCGCGACACACTTTCCAAACGTGATCAACATTTTTTTGAATGCATTTCTTGGATGATTGCGCACGATAGAATCGAGTTCAAAATAATCAAGCCTAAAGACAGTGTAGGCATATCTCATGCTAAAGAAGGTGTTTTTTACGATGACACCGATATGGTCTCGTTTACGGGTTCCTGCAATTTTTCAAAAAGTGCCATTGTTGACAACATCGAATCTATATCAACTTTTTGTAGTTGGGATTTAGGACCATCTTGGGCTAATGTGTCAGATACCCGTAGCAGTTTTGAAAAGACATTTTCAATGGAGAATGAAAATGTTGAGTATCTACAAGTATCAGACATAATAACTCAAATCACGGAAATTTTTGGTCAAAAGGAAATGATGGATTTACTCAAGCAAGAGCAAGAACTGTTAAATGATGAGCTTGACGGATATGCTGATATTCCTAAAAACAAGAGAATCCGGCAAATTCTCATCAAAGCCAAACGACTTGCCGATGATGTGATAGCTGAGGAGTTGGACAAAATAGATACACCGCATTTCCCTTTCCCACAAGGCCCCAGAGCGTATCAGAAGGTCGCTTTTGAGAACTGGAAGAAAAATGGACAAAAAGGGTTGTTTGCTATGGCAACAGGAACAGGAAAGACCATAACTGCTTTGAACTGTTTGCTTGAAATATACAACAAATGCGGTTATTATAAAGCCATCATTCTTGTTCCGACAATCGCATTGGTAGAGCAATGGGAAGAAGAATGTCGGAAATTCAGTTTCAATAAGATCATCAAAGTTTGTTCAAAAACAAAAGATTGGAAAAATCAAGTCGGTCAAATTAGAATGATGGAAATCACAGAAAACGATAGTAGATTATCATACGTCGTGATAGCTACTTACGCTTCATTCGCGAAACCGGCCACTTTTAGTGAATTAAATAAATTCTCAAGAAAACAAGTTCTATTAATAGCTGATGAAGCTCACAATCTTGGTTCTAATCAATTAGTTCTTCGACTTCCTGATGTTAGATATTTAAGACGTATTGGTCTGTCAGCCACACCTGAAAGACAATACGATGATTCTGGCAATCAAAGATTAACTGATTTTTTCAACTGTTTAAATGGCTATACCTTTGAGTATTCTATGGAGGCGGCAATTAAATCTGGGGCATTATGCAGATATTATTACTACCCCCATATTGTTAGGTTAACCGATGACGAGATGACAGAATATGTATATTTATCCGAAAAAATCGCTAATATCATTAAATTTGAAGATCGAGAAAGTCAAGAAATCTTAAAAAAACTATTACTGAAACGAAAGCGTATAATTCATAAAGCTGCAAATAAGAAAGATGTCTTTAAAGATATTGTTAATCAGCAGCTTTCCAAAAATAGCAACTTATGTTATACCTTGGTATACGTTCCTGAAGGAAACAAACTTGATGATGAAGAGGCTGATTGTTTTGAAAACACAGATATAATAAACGATGAGGCTGAATCTCAACATTTGATAGATCAGTACACTAAAATAATCAGTGATTCAGATTCCCATGTCACAGTGCGTCAATTCACATCTTGTTCTGAAAATCGAGATGTTCTATTGGATGATTTTGCAAAAGGAAATATTCAAGTGTTAACATCAATGAAATGCTTAGATGAAGGAGTTGACGTCCCAAGAAGCGAGTTTGCAATTTTTTGTTCAAGTACAGGAAATCCACGACAATTCATTCAAAGAAGAGGACGTGTTTTGCGCACACACAAGGATAAACATATGGCAACAATTCACGACTTAATTGTTATTCCAGACAATTGTTTTCAAAAAGAAAGTTACAATTTAGAAAGAAACCTTGTTGATAGTGAGTTGAAAAGAGTTCGAAAATTTGCATTGCTTTCAGAGAATTTGAACGATACAGATAGAGAGTTAGAAGACGTATTATACCAATATAATTTATCACTTTTTAATTAATAGGAAATGGCAAAATATTTTTCAAACGGAGACAAGATTCTTCAAGCTGTTTTGAACAACGAACAATTTTCCCTTCGTGCAGGCTTTAATCCAGCGGAATTTAATACGATTTCTGACGCGTTAAATTCAGACAATGTGATTGTTCAAGCTGTCGCCAAAATAATCGATGGCTGTGATCAACATCTTTCTGAAAGAGAATTATATAATGAAGTTAGTAACTTTTTAAAAGCAAATGTATGATAATCAAAGAAATTCGAATCAAAAACTTCCGTAGTTATTATGGCGAATGTTCTTTCAAAATCTCCGACGGATTAACACTGATTATTGGTGGAAACGGAGATGGAAAAACCACGTTTTTTGAAGCATTGGAATGGCTTTTCAACACGGCTACGGAAAACAAAAATGAATCCCATATTTCTGAAAAACGCAAATCCGAATTAGAGATAGGAGAATCTGATGAGGTTTGGGTTTCTGTATCTTTTGAACATGACGGATTAAAAGAGTTGTGTAAATCTTTTTCGTTTGAACGAGTTAATAAAGATTACGTTAGAACACACAATTTCAAATTTATAGGGTACGAACAAGAAAAATCAGAAAGATACCAAATTCTTGGCAACACATTGTTAGAACGTTGTTTTGACACAGTCATTCGTAAGTATTGTTTATTCAAAGGCGAAAGCGAATTGAATGTTTTTGATAACAGTACTGCGTTAAAGACTTTAGTTGACACCTTTTCTGGTATAAAGCAATTTGACTCATTAGTAGAATATTCAACTAAATTTGAAGAAAAATCCGATAAAGCTTTCAAGCAAGAATCCAAGAATGACGATAAAATAGCACATAAAGCTAAAGAATTGGATTCGCAGTTAACAATTGTATCGAATAAAATTCAAGATCTTAAGAAGGACATTAAACAAAAGGAACTATCAATAAATGACTATCAAAGCAAATTAAGTAATCTTGAAAAGTATCAAGAGACATCCGAACGGTACCAAGAGATCAAAAACCGTCTTATTGCTTTAAAGGATAAAAGAGCTAAAATTGCAGGACATTTGATTATTGATTACAATGCTGAATTATTAGATAACTATTGGATATTGCAAGCATTCCCTCCAATATTGGATGAATTCCAAAAAAAAGCTGCTGCTTTAAGTAAACAAAAAAGACAATTAGAAAAAGAAGAAACTGAACGACGCGCAGAAGCGAGAGGCGCTCAAAAAGCTGTTGATGATATACGTAAAGTTGCAGGAAATTTTACAGAATTACCTTGGAATCTTCCTGATAAAGAAACTATGCAGGAAATGATTGATGAGGAAGTCTGCAAAGTTTGTGGACGTAAAGCGCCTAAGGGTTCTGAAGCTTACGAATTTATGGTCCATAAGCTAGAAGAATACCTTAGACATATGCAACAAGAAGCAGAAGCAAAACAGAAGGAACTTGAATCAGAGAAACCCTTGTTTCAAAACTCGTATATCGAAGAAATACATACACGAATGATTCAATTAAGCGGGCAAGAAGAAAAATGGATATCAGGTATCAGATCAGAGATTTGTGACACATTAACCTTTATTTCATCTCGTCAGGCTGAATTAGAAGAAATTGAAAAAGAGATACAAGAGACAGAAGATGAAAAAAGCCGTCTACTTATCCAAAGTCCAAATTTGACAGAGGAATTATTGGATAAAAATTTCAGTGATTTGAAAGGTTTTATGGAAACTATTTCTAGAGACGAACGTCGATTAGACGAATTAAAACGCGATTTGGATACTCAACTAAAGATAAAATCTGAATTGGACGCAGAATATGCCGGATTACAGCCACAAAATTCCAATGCAAAGGTCTATCAACGTGTGCATTTTGTTCTAAAGATGATAATGGAAGCATTTATTCAAACTCAAAAGAGAAATGTAACTGAATTTCTGCAATTATTGGAAAAGGAAGCAAATAATTATTTTAGAAAGTTGAATGAGAATGATTTTTCAGGTATAGTTAAAATCATTCCAACTCCAGATGATTCGGCAAAAATTGAGCTGCGAAGCCAAAATGGTTCTTTGATTTTAGATCCAGGTGGTGCTCAACGCACTACAATGTATATGTCTGTCTTATTTGCAATTTCAAATATAACTACATTGAAAAGAGAGCAGGACTATCCATTAATTTTCGATGCCCCTACATCATCATTTGAAGATGCTAAGGAGGATGTGTTTTACAATGTAATTGATAAGATTGATAAACAGTGTATCATTGTTACAAAAGACTTGCTTTTAACGGATGAAAATTCCGGAGAAAAGAGGTTGAATGAAACAAAAATTAATCAGCTCACGTGTTCTGTATATAGAATCAATAAGGCTCGAGGTTTCAACCCGTTAGACCTTTCAACTATTCAAACAATAATAACCCCAATAAAATAACCAATATGAATACTGAAAAATTATATGAATCATGGGCAGGACGAAATCCATATTGGGAGATTCGTTATGAACCTATTATTAAAACTTATTGCGACTATGGTAAAGGTGCTACAAGTTTAAGAGAGAGTCGGGGAAAATTATTTGGAGGAGGATACGAACTATTCATCATAGCATTTTTTATAGGTTTGTATTTTGACAAAAAAAGAGCATTAATAGATGACTCGTCAAAAAAGAAACAATTTGGTCAACCCATTCGTTTTTGGGGAAATTTAGATTCGGTTAAGGATCGTAAAGCATACCCAAAGTTGCGTGAATTTATTTTTGTGTCACTTATAGCAAAGACAGATTTAGATTTTATTGCATTAGACAAAGATGAAATTTCTCTTCAAAAAGCTGTTAGTACTCTGATGCAAACTATGGAAGAATACGCCAATTTTGGGTTTAATTATATTGAGGATAAAATTAACGAAAATCCAAATCATTTCTATTCAGAGACGGCGTTCCTTGAACTGTTCATGTCTTTTGGTATGACTGATAATCTTGAAGAATTATCAGATGATGATGAACCTGAGTCTCTTGACTAATAAAAACCAAGAAAAACTTTAATTATGAGCACATTAAACAAAACCACAGCTTCATATTGGCTTGTGCCGCACAATCCCAAGTATTATGACTTAGAAGGGGCGTTGTTAGCAAACAACAAAGAAGTGTTTTGAAAAAATGATAAACACTCACTACAAACAGGCGACACTGTTTTTATCTACGTCACGTCTCCAGAAAAAAGAATTAAATATATGATGACGGTTGCTGAAGATGGAATTGACAAGTCCCAAATCCCAACACATTTACATGGATTTTGGCACAATATGGAGATGTTCAATAAAACGAGCATTTACTGTCGTCTAAAACTAGAGAAAGAGATGGTAGGTGATGTGTTGTCGATAGAACATTTAAGAGAGCACGGACTAAAGGGAAATATTCAAGGATCCCGAACCGTAAAGTCTGAACTGTTGGAGTATATTCTTGTTGCGCTTAAAAAGTAAGTTTTAATAAGCATTGCAGCAATCTCTAATTTAGGTTTACCTGCCAATAACTTTTGCCCACCCGGAAACTTGCCTTATATCGCAAATGTCTCGGAGAGACATGATTCCAGTAACCCCATATAAGCGCAGCGCAATGTGGGGTACACGACGAGTGCGGGGACGCGAGCATCCCGGAGGGATGCGACCTTGTTGGTGGGGAATGTCGCCTATCTCCGATAGGCTTGTATGCAGGACGCATTCCAAATCCCCACATTGCACTATGTGCATGTGGGGTTACCGAAATCTCGCCTCTCCGAGGCGAAGGTTATGGCGGAAAATCGGACTATGCTACAGAAAGAGAGCTTGTGGGATGTTGTTCTCAATACCCCCACTTCTTCCTGTGCGCCCGCACATTCTCGAGGGTGGGGAAGAGGTTCTCGGAATAAGGTAACTTGAGCGGCTGTCCGGCGAACTGGCTGAGGTTGAAGGCGGAGGATTTGTCTTCCGCAATATGTTTGTTCACCAATACGGTGTAGTCATCGGAGATGGCGATCTGATATTTTCAAATTGAACACACGTACGAAAAATGGTAAAATAATTACAATAGATGTTCATAAGGAATTGTGCCAGCATATCAATGAACAGTTGAAAAGCAACCAGACGGAAACCTTTGTCCAACATTACATAAACATCTACGATACACCTGTGATGCCACCTTCATGGATGTGTACGGAAATTATGTATTTCAACCAATTGTCTCGAATCTGTATGTCACTTAAAAGCCGAAAAGATTTGGTTGATATAGCCAATGTCTATTCCTTGCCCCCCGCTCAGTTTTGTTCTTGGCTCCATACAATCAACTATGTCAGAAATTTGTGTGCACATATTCCAGATTATGGAACAGAGATTTTAACATTGTGCCGCAAAAGTAGAACTTCTCCAAAAAGTTGCACTGGATTTCCAATACAAAGTGTGTCCAAAGCAAAAAAACATACTATTTTCTCTGCATCATCAACTATATTCTCCAAACAGTCAGTCCTACTTCCAATTTCAAGAACCGTTTGTTTGACCTTTTAGGTGAGTATAGAAATGTAGTTGAATTGCGTTATATGGGCTTTCCGACAAATTGGAAAGAAGAATCTATGTGGAAAATTTGAGTCAGTATGGAAAATATTAAAAAAAACAGTATCTTTGCGGCCTCTTTCAGCGAAAACAATAGTGTCGCTCAACTATATTAAATAAGCCCGTCAGGCGCGCCTGTTGGCAGCATACTTGATGGGCGTTTTCTATTTTATTTTTTACACAATTCACCTTCCAATAGGCTTACGTCCGCCGGACAACTTGCCTTATAACGCAAATGTCTCGGAGAGATATGATTTCAGTATCCCCATATAAGCGCAGCGCAATGTGGGGCGGACGATGAGTGCGGGGACGCGAGCATCCTGGAAGGATGCGACCTTGTCGGTGGGGGATGTCGCCTATCTCCGATAGGCTTGTTTGCAGGACGCATTCCAAATCCCCACATTACACTACGTTTATGCGGGGTTACCGGAGTCTCGCCTCTCACGCGAAGGTTGTGGCGGAAAAATGTTGTGTTGACCATTGACCTTGGCTTTGACCTTTTTGGGGAGTCTCCCCACTTGAAACCTGAAACCAGGCGCGGACGCAATGAATTGCGTCCCTACATAACACAAATCACCTTCCAATAGGCTTACGTCCGCCGGACAACTTGCCTTATATCGCAAATGTCTCGGAGAGACATGATTTCAGTAACCCCATATAAGCGCAGCGCCATGTGGGGTGCACGATGGGAGCGGAGGCGCGGGCATCCCGGAGGGATGCGACCTTGTCGGCCCTTTGAAGTCTATTTGTTGTAAAAATAAAGAAAATTAAAAAAATATTATTTATTATTGGAGAAAATTTTTATTTTTGCCGTCTAAAAAATGTGTGTTAATAAAAAAGTTTCTGATATGGATTTGCAAAGGATAGAACAGCAAACGAATAGCTTCAATGCTATCATACATAAAATATACGGCGAGCAATCAAACGACGAGATTGAAATTTGGTTTGCGCGAGAACTTCAAACAATTTTGGGCTATGCCCGATGGGAGAATTTTTTAGTAGCAATCGGTCGCGCCGTTGACTCTTGTAAATCATTGGGAATCAGTGTTGATGACCATTTTCGTGAGGTCACGAAAATGGTTGTGTTGGGAAGCGGGGCGCAAAGGGAAATTTCTGATTTCATGCTCACTCGCTATGCCTGTTACCTCATTGCTCAAAATGGAGATCCGAAGAAGGAAGAAATTGCTTTTGCGCAAAGTTATTTTGCGGTTCAAACACGAAAGGCTGAACTTATAGCCGAACATCTTCAACAACTATCAAGACTTGAGACGCGTGACAAATTACGTGTCGCCGAAAAACAACTGTCGCAGATAATCTATGAGCGCGGTGTGGATGACAGAGGCTTCGGAAGAATAAGGTCTCAGGGCGATACGGCTCTATTCGGCGGTTTTACTACGGAGGATATGAAAAACAGGTTGGGGATAAAATCGACAAGACCATTGGCTGATTTCCTGCCAACACTGACCATTGCGGCGAAAAATCTTGCGACGGAAATGACAAACTATAATGTTGAGCAAAAGGATTTATATGGCGAACCTATGATTGCGCAAGAACACATTCAAAATAACAAGAGCGTTCGTGATATGTTGGGTGAGCGAGGTATAAAACCAGAAAATCTTCCTGCTGCTGAAGATGTTAAGAAAGTGGAGAGAAAGGTTGCAAAAAATGAAAAACTTATAGAAAAACATTCTTCTAAACTACCGAAAAAAAAGTAGAATACATATCAAAAAGTGCTTATAACGCTAATCTCTCTCCGAAACATAACTTCAGTAACCCCATATAAGCGCAGCGCAATGTGGGGTGCACGATGAGTGCGGGGACGCGGGCATCCCGGAGGGATGCGACCTTGTCGGTGGGGGATGTCGCCTATCTCCGATAGGCTTGTATGCAGGACGCATTCCAAATCCCCACATTGCACTATGTGCATCTGGGTTACCGAAATCTCGCCTCTCACGCGAAGGTTGTGGCGGGAAAATCGGACTTTGTAATTATCCGTCAAAATTTTTTTTTTAAAGTCTTAGCTTACTGACACAACTTGTCAGTAGAACATTCTATGTTTGCGGCCTCAAATTTAAACCCCTATTGCTATGAAAAAAATAATCACAATCTTATTGGTAGTTTGCCTGTCTGCTGTATGTGCTAAAGCTCAAGATGTCATTGTCCTTCGTGATGCCTCTGAAATTGAAGCCAAAGTCATTACCGTTGGCACTGAGGAAATTACGTACAAGAAGTGGAACTTCCAAGATGGTCCTTCCTATCAAATAAAAAAGTCCGATGTGTTTTTTATTAAATATATGAATGGAAGTAAAGACGTTTTCAATGAGGTCCCTAAAAATAAAGAAAACGCTGCGTCCAATGTTGAAAGACAGGACACACGTGACTACGGCAGATTTATTCATAGAAAACTATTTAATGCTTATGTCGAATTGGGCTGTCCCTTTGTGTCGTATGAGGCCGGCCCTTCGTTGAATGTTACGGCAGGATTCCGTATGTACGATTATGGATTTGTCGGACTTTGTTTTGGAATGGATGCGTTATTATACAGGCACCTTCACACGTTCACAAACTATTCCTATTCAAAAATAGAATTGGATGCCGCTGAATTTCCAATAATGTTGGATTTAAGAGGCTTTTATCCTATCAAAGAGAATGTCTGCCCATTCTTTGAATTTGCAATCGGACCCAATATTATGACGGATTTCGGGACTACCGAATATTGGGCCGGTTTCCCGCTTGTCAGTGGACGTACCCGTTTGATGTTGGGGCTTGAATATAAACGGCTGATGGTAGGTTTGGGCTATGATTGTGCCTTCTTCGGTCAAGGAACACGATTAGATATGGGTTACGCAAAAATCGGTTTCCGTTTTGGGAAGATGAAGTGAAACCGGAACCCTGTTTCCACGCAGCAAGCGAATGCAAAGACATAACTTGTTTGGCTTTGCTGAGCTGCAAGGAGAATATGAGCGCATTAACAACCAGAAACCTGAAACTTGGAACCTGAAACTTCTACCTAAAACCCGTATTGGAACAGACTTTTGACCTCAACTCCTTCTTCCGGGTATTCGTCAAAACGTGCATACCAACCTTTCCCAATGGGCATATAGTAGCCCCAGTCTTCAATGTGTTTGACTTTTTTGATGGGATAATCTTGAGGAAGAACTTGCCCGGGTGAAATATGTCCTTTGTTTGTGATAACGCCGAAAGCACCGTCATACAATCCGAGGTAGGTCAAAATGCCATTCTCAAATCCGAATTCGTAAGGACAAAGAACATCCATATATAAAGATGGAATTGTTTTCTGAGCAGGAGTTACCACCTCGCTGTTGGCAAGTGCGTCCATTGGCCAGTCTGTGCCTAAACAGGAAAGAGTGAGATAGTCATATCGTTTTGGACGGTGGAAATTGAAAATTTCGCCATCCGTATCCGGCTGGTACAAACTGTCGTTGACTGGAAAGAATTGCGGAAAACAAAGATACCTGCTGAATGCGGAGGTGTCCTTTTGACAAATTCCGTGCGCCTTCTTCTGGACAATCTTTCTGGCCTTGGGATGGAGATGTAGATGGGAGTAAAGGGATTCTTCCCCGATATCTATCCATTGCGAGATGGGTAGCCGAACAATCCGCAGTAGCGACATTAACGCCACGTCTCCGTAATTGTAGGTCGCGTTGCAATGCGGCATCGGAATGTGTGTGTCTGTGGTGTCGTCCAGCAGCGCTATTAAATCTTCTATAATGTCTTTGCCATAGAGCAACAGATCGGAAGTCTTACCGTCCTCCACCATTTGGCAGATCTGCTCGCGGGCATCTTCGAGAACAAGTCCGTGATAAAAAATGCGTTTTTCATTAAAAGAAGAGCAGGAGTCCACCACGATATCTTTGTCGAAGAGGAAAGAGCTGCAATAACTCTTTGTCATAATCGGTTCCCATTGGTGGTGATTTCGGTAATAAACGTCAAAAGTCTCGTTCTTGTTGAGCCTTTTGGGCGCGTTCCATTGCTCCATCCTGTCTCTTTTGGGGATCCAGGAAGGGGCCATCTGCAGGCAATTGTTCTCAACCAGTATCGAATCGATGTCATTGCGAGTCATATAGACGGTGTCCGTTGGCACCGTGGTTTTCACAAACATAAACACACGGTCGCTCTGTCCGTAAGTAACGGAAACAGCCAGAAGGAACAAGAAAAAAAAGACCTTTTTCATACACCAATAACTTTTATATGGCGAAAATTCGATTTGTTGTTGCCAACGGGACAAAATTCCAGACAGACCACTGTTCACATATCACAGTTTACAGATCATTGTTCTACAATGAAATCTGAAGTTCGACGGGGCAGTGGTCGCTGCCGAAAATCTCGTTGTGGATGGCGGCTGCTTCGATTAGCGGTGCCACGCGGGAAGAGCAGATGAAGTAGTCGATGCGCCACCCCGCGTTCTTCTCGCGGGCGTGGAAACGGTACGACCACCACGAGTAGGCTTCGGTGAGTGTGGGGTAGAGGTGGCGGAACGTGTCCGTGAAGCCGGAGGAGAGTAGGGCGGTCATCTCGCCGCGTTCCTCATCGGAGAAACCGGCATTCTGATGGTTCGTTTTAGGATTCTTGAGGTCTATCTCCTGATGCGCCACATTGAGGTCACCGCAATAGAACACCGGCTTTTGAGCATCGAGTTGGAGGAGGAATTGGCGAAGGTGGCCTTCCCATTTCACGCGGAAGTCCAAGCGCTTCAGACCGTCTTGCGCATTGGGCGTGTAGCAGTTCACGAGGAAGAACTTGTCATACTCGAGTGCGACGATTCTTCCTTCATTGCCCGGGAATACTTCGGCATCGAGGATCGGCACGTCCACGCGGCGTAGCGGCTTGATGCGGGAGAAGACGGCCGTGCCAGAATAGCCTTTCTTCTCTGCGTATGACCAATAACTTTCATAACCGTCGAATTGTACGTCTAATTGCCCCTCCTGCATTTTGGTCTCCTGTATGCAGAATATGTCGGCATCAAGATTGCGAAAGGATTCTGTGAAGTTTTTCTGATACACGGCGCGCAGACCGTTTACATTCCAGCTGATGAGTTTCATAGTGTTAATGCGATAATGTGGTAATGTGATAATGCGATAATGTGGTAATGCGATAATGTGGTAATACGGTAAACATTTTACTTCTCCCTTCTTACCTCTCACTTCTTACTTCTCACGCATCTGACGGCACCGCCGCCCAATTTGAGGTATGTGTAGCGTACCATACAGGTGGTGTCGTAATCCAAGTAGCGTTTGTAAGCGCTGTCATTTGCAGATTCTGTGGAGGTCCAGAAGAAGGTGCCTTTGCCGAAATAGCCGTACTCGCCGTTGTAGAAGCCGCCGGCTGGGAGGACGGCAAAGCCCGTGGCGTTGTTTTCTTCAGGGTGATTGCCCGCGGTGCAGCTCTTCTGGCATCGCTTCCAATGGGAGGTGGCGGCTAAAGCCTTGGCGTTGTACGCCTCATTGCCCGCGCAGGCATACTGGCTTTGGCTGCTCACATAATCGGTCATCTGGGTCCACTCTGCATCAGAAGGCAGATGCCAGCCGTCGGGGCACACCACTTTTGCGGCTTCCCAGTTGTAGAGATAGCCGTAGGTCTTCGCGTTGCGTACGCGGCCGTTCGGATAGTAGCGGTACGGCGTGCTGTCGCTCTTCTGTTCCGTCAGCAGGATTTCCCGGCCGCTACGATTGCGTGCGGCGCGCATATTTTCCGCCATCCAGCATTGGCTGCCGATGACAACCGTCTTGTAGGTGTTGCCGTCCACATCCTTGGCCATCGGACATTCTGTTTGCGCCATACCGATTGTCGCACCACACAGCAGCGCGAGCAGCAATAGTGTGATTTTTCTCATATTCATTTAGTTATAATGGGGTAGGTGTCTTGGAAAGACGGCGCAAAAATAAATAAAAATTGTCGTCGAATGTTCTCATACGAAAAAAGCAACGCTTATCGAAAAGGGATTAAATATCCCACCGCTGCCGCGGGCGTCCTTGCCAAACAAAAGTCATTGCAGTAGCAATGTCCTTTTCGTATGTGAACATTCTTTTATCAGCAAGCTGTTCGTCGAATGTTCACATACGAAAAAAGCAACGCTTGGCGTAAAGGGATTAAATATCCCACCGCTGCCGCGGGCGTCCTTGCCAAACAAAAGTCATTGCAGCAGCAATGTCCCTTTTCGTATGAGAACATTCTCTTTTCAGCAAGCTGTTTGTCGAATGTTCTCATACGAAAAAAGCAACGCTTAACGCGTTGCTTTTGTTTTGCGGAAAGTAAGGGACTTTCCAATGCCTTTTTTTGAAAATTAACTTGTTGATTATCAGATATTTAATTTTTGAAAAATCGCTGTTTTTGTCCCGTGTGAGTACCGTGACTGCGGAGAGTAACTTACTTTCCGCAAAGATTTTACAAGATTTTTTCGATGATTTCATTGCACTGTTTTTTGCTCATTTTTGCCCGTTTTCACCCGCTACCGACGTCTCAAAAGGCAATTCGCGAAGCATAAATCTTGGGACAAATTTAATTAGAAGCGTAAGTCGCTTAGTGTATAAATACCATAAGTAGTCATTGAAACAATCCATATTGGCAGTAGGATCAGAATTACAATCATATAGGTAACACTGGATCTCAGTATCATAGTTCCTAAAAGAATCAAATTCAGAGCAAGAAATCATTTGCAATTCTTTTAACTGAACATCGTTTATTCTGAATTTGAATATTGTGTCGTTACATCCATTCTGAATATCAACTTCACGATTGATTTTATTTATTAAGACCCTGTAAGGCATCGTTTTCTTAAAAAAAACATTTTCCATAGCAAAATGATTATTTATTAAGTATTTCCAAGTTGTTGTCCCCAAATACCAATTTCAGTATCTGGTCCTTTTTATCTTTTTTAATTTCAATGGATAGCAACACTTTGTCCTCACTTCGCATGGATGAAACATCGTCAATGTTCACATACGTGTCTGGATAAGTTATTACTTCAATTAATGACCTACCTATAGTGTCGCAGAACAACAATAGAGTGTCTAAGTCGGTTTTTGTCGCCCCCCTTTCAAATCTTGCATATTTCGATTGGGTGATATTCATTTTTTCTGCGATTTCTTCCTGGCTGTAATTAGCCTTTTCTCTGAAAATTCTGACGTTTTTAATGATTTTCTCTTTCATGCTGTAAAAATATTACATTGTTATACAATTAGTTAGTTGGAATTTGAAATAATTATTACAAAAAATGACTTGAATTATATTTTCAAGTCATTATTTGTTGTATTTTTGCGGCATACAAAAACACAACAAAAGCAATACAAAAAATAAACAAAAAAACAACACAAAAACACGACAATATGGAAGAAGAAACATTCATTACCGCCGTAAGAGAAGCGAATAAAATTTTGGATAAGGCTATAACTAACGACAAAAAACAAGGATATATATTGATAGGTGTAGAATGTGACACCTGTGGGACACAAAAAACAAAAACTATAGCAAGCTCCCAAATGTCAGCGAAAAAAAATGCTAATGCAGCTTTTTCACTGATAAGAAATAAGAACGGGAGATTATTAATTGCAGATATGCTAAAAGCTCTAAGTACAGCCTTAGAGCATCTAAACGATGACGATACAGATGATTAGCGAGGGGCATTGAAGTAATTGTTGAGTTTTAAAAGTTCCACGGGATGGGCGCGCCTAAAGCCCCAATGGCGCAGGGCCATCCCAACACCACAACAGGTCGGTCGCATTCAGAATAAGGGTGGCCAGTCCGTAGGAGGTAAAAGCCCGCACGCTGGCGTGGGAGGGAAATACGGATACCAACAGCCCCGAATAAGACACCAGCCGACCTGTTTTTTTTCAGAAACACCAATAACAACCATTATGATAGAGATAGAGAAAGAGAAATTAGACAAGATCAGAGCGTACCTGCCATCGGGCAGCTACGCCAAGATTGCGGAGGAGACCGGATATTCGGAAGCCTACGTGAATTTGGTGATGCGCGGCGAACGCCCCGTGAACGCCAGAAACATCAACATCGTGAAATCCGCCATATCGCTGGTGGAAGAAAAGGCCAAGGAGCTGAACGAGATAATCGACAAAATCAGCCAACTATGACGGCAAGGGACTTCTATATCGCGGAAATCGTGCAGGCGGCGGAAAAGGCCGGGCGTTTAGATGTCAAATACATTATGGCAAAGCTGGATGTTCGCAAGCACACCGCCTACTGGATAATTGCCGCCTACCGGAAGCACAAGGGATTGATACTCAAAAATAAGTATTACAAATAAAAAAAGAAAAACTATGTACGATCCAAGAGATTACGCATCCAAGAAGATGCAGGTAAAGAAACAGAAAAAGGCCATCGCCATTATGGCAGCCATCATGGGGCTTCTGCTCATTGTGAGCATCGCCCAGCAGAAACAGCTCAGAGCCGCCGAGGACTTCCAGTGGCAGTGCCGCGAAAAGATGTGGAGCGCCTACGACAGGTGCGATTCGCTCAACCACCGCATCGCCCAACTGGAGGGAGAGAAATGGTATAGTCAGAACCTAAGAAACGAGTAGCTATGAAAGAAGAGATATCCAATGAGGAATTATACAACATAATTGTGAATGTCGCTGACGAAATAAAAGGGAGAAGAGGAATAGGAGCAGTTTGCATCGCGTACCTTATGGGCGAACCGAAAACTAAGGCAATAGTGACGACAGCCTACAATCGAGAAGCGATAACATTCATCATAAAACAAATAGTTCAGAACGATGAATATAGAGCAGAAATAGTAAAGATTAAAGCCATTATAGACGAGGCATTGGAGGAGTAGCTATGGAACCCAAGAAGTACAAACGCATTTTCATCAGCGGCCCCGTCAGCAGCTATCTCAGAAACGAGGAGGACGGATGGCTGCGCTGCTACAACGCAATCCAACTCACGAAAGAGAAACTGCACCGCCAGTATTCAGGGGCCAAGGTCATCAACCCGATGGACCTGTGCGACCCGAAATGGTGCTGGCTGCACTGTATGGTCGTCTGCCTGCGCCATCTGCGCAAGTGCGATGCCGTGTGCATGCGCCCACAATGGTGGCTGTCAAGAGGCTCGCGCCTTGAAAACCGGTTCGCCATCCGTTGGGGCAAGGACATACTGATGGAGGCCGGCGAATACATCCACACGATGCAGGAAGGAGGCACACTATGAGCGACTGCGACGTGGTATTCAAGATAGAACTCGACGGAATGCACACCAACGAGGAGTATAAAACGGTGGAAGAGGCTATGGAGGCCGCCGACATATACTTTGCCAAAAACCACCACATCAAAGAGGCAAAAGTGTTCAAGTGCACGAAGTCTTTTCTCAATATGACGATGTTCAACAGAAAATTTGAAGGAATAATTGTATAAAACAAAATCCAATATGAGCAAGAAATCTAAAAAAAGACAGCACCGATGCGGCAGCATCAACGAGTATAGAAACATCCTATATATTTACAACCCACAATCAGCAATGTATTTCCGACTGCACGGGCTACAGCATTTTGAAATGGTACTCAGAAATGCAGGCATTATGCCGCCGGCACTATAGCTATGGAAGTGACCATTACCACCCAATTTGACAAGGGCGACCGTGTGTGGATGCCCTTGGGCGGGAAACTCGTCAAAGGCAGGGTCGAGGAGATCCGTTTGGGATGGGCGGAACTAACCAAGACACCACAGCGCATCGCGTGGGAGTCGCTGTCCTACGAATGTGTTGACGAACAGCGGCAGAAGCACATTTACCACGAATGGCAATTGAAACCAAGGGAATTACAGTAGAGACGGTGCACCGCACCGTCTCCGCCAACCAACAGAGACGCTGCACGCACCGTCTCTACAAAAAAAATGCTGAAAAATGATACCAGAATCAACCATATCAGACATACTGTCCTCCACTTCGCTCGTTGACGTGATCGAGAAAAGCGGCGTGCACTTGCAGCAGAAAGGGAAGGTGCTGAAAGGATGCTGCCCGTTCCACAACGAGAAAACGCCGTCGTTCATCGTGTGGCCCGGAACCAACACGTGGCACTGCTTCGGGTGCGGCAAGGGCGGCAATGCGATTGAGTATATGAAGCTCAAGCACAATATGTCATATATTGAAGCGGTAAAGGCACTGGCCAAGGATGCCGGCATCACCATCGAGGAACGCAAGCTGACCGATCAGGAACAGCAGGAGTACGACCTCCGACAAAAGCTGTACGACATCTACGAGGAGGCCGCCAGGTTCTATGAGGCGCACTTCCAAGGTACCGGCAAGGAGTACGCCTTGGGCAGATGGAAGGAGGAAACCATTGCCCGCTTCCGCATAGGCTGTGCGCCATCCGGCTGGCACGAGCTATACGACTACCTGCGCGCCAAGGGCTACACCAACAGCGAGATGCTCACCTCCAATCTCGTGCGCGAGAACTCGAGAGGCGGCTACTACGACTTTTTCCGTAGCCGCGTGATGTTCCCCATCTACAACCGCGTGGGCAAGGTCATCGCCTTTTCCGGCAGATGTCTGCCCGGCGCGGACACGGAGAGCAAGTACGTCAATTCGCCGGAGTCGCCCATCTACCACAAGGGCGGCGAACTGTTCGGCTTCAACTTCGCGATCCAGGCAATAAGGAAGTACGACGTGTGCGTCATCGTGGAGGGAAACCCCGACGTGGTGAAGATGCACCAGTTGGGCGTGCACAACGTGGTGGCCGGTTGCGGCACCGCACTCACCAAGGACCAAATCAAGGCCATAGGCCAACACACCAAAAACATCTGCCTGCTGTACGACAGCGACCGCGCCGGCCAGCAGGCCACCGACCGCAACGCGCGGCTCGTGATGGATATGGGGATGAACGCACTGGTGCTCGCCATCGCCGACACGACCGACGAGTTCGGCATACCGCAGAAGTCCGACCCCGACACATTCTTCACTTCCAAGGACCACTTCGCCAACTACTACAACGAGTGCAAGATGAACTACATCGTGAAGCTGGCACGCGACAAGGCAGAAAACTGCGCCAACGACCCCGACTACAAGGCCAAGACGGTGAAGGAAATCTGCCGACTGATATATTCCCGCCCCGCCAGCGAACAGACCGCTATGATAGAGGAACTGTCGGCGGAAATACCGACGAAGTCGCTGTGGAACAAGACCATCAAGGAACTGCACGGGGAGACAAAGGAGGCCGAAAAGGAAAAGGCCGCCAAGGACCGCACGGCCTTGCAGAACGAGACCTATACCAAATACGGATTCTACGAAAAGGAGCACTGCTACTGGTTCCACAATCCGAAAGGCGAGGGAATGTTCGAGGGCTCCAACTTCGTGATGGAGCCGCTGTTCCACATCGAGAGCACCATCAACGCCAAACGTCTGTACCGCATCACCAACACGTTCGGCATAACCCGCGTGGTGGAGTTCCCGCAGAAAGACCTCATATCATTGGCCGCCTTCAAGCTCAGATGCGAATCGTTGGGCAACTTCCTGTTCAACGGCGGCGAGTACGGACTGGCCAAAATCAAATCCTATCTATATGAAAAGACACAAACCTGCAAGGAAATCACGCAGATGGGCTGGCAGAGACAGGGCTTCTTCGCGTGGGCCAACGGAATCTTTTCCGATGGAGCGTTCCAGCCCATTACGGATGACGGTATATGCGTGCACAAGGGTGAGAACTTCTATATTCCCGCCCTGTCCAGCTTCTACCGATCCGACGATTCACTCTATATGTTCGAGCGGAAGTTCAGCCATAAGGACGGAACCATTACCCTGTACCAATGGCTCGACCTTTTCACTCAGGTATATAAGGACAACGCCATCGTCGGATTCAGCTACTACGTAGCGTCTCTGTTCCGAGACATCATCGTGGGGCAGTTCCGGTTCTTTCCCATCCTGAACATATTCGGCGTGAAGGGCAGCGGCAAGAGCGAGATGGCCGTGTCGCTTACCAAGCTGTTCGGCGACCTGCCCGTGGGGCTGAACATGACCAACTCCACCATTGCGGCGATGGCCGACCACGTGGCGCAGACCCGCAACGCGCTTTGCCATATAGACGAGTACAAGAACTCCATCGAATACGACAAGGTGGAGTTTCTGAAAGGCCTCTGGGACGGCACCGGGCGCAACCGTATGAATATGGACAAGGACAAAAAGAAGGAGATGACGGCGGTGGATGCCGGCATCATCCTCACCGGGCAGGAAATGCCCAAGGCCGACATCGCACTGTTCAGCCGTGTGATATTCACGGCATTCGCTAAATCTAATTTCACGGATATGGAAAAACAGCTGTTCAACGAACTGAAGTCAGTGGAGAAAGACGGACTGACACACATTACCAACGAGATCATCAGCCACCGGCACGAGTTTGTGGAGCGCTACCGCAAGAACTTCGACGAGGCGGGCAAGGACCTGGAACGCTGGTGCCCCAAGAACGAGATCGAGGACCGTATATGGCGCAACTGGCTCGTGATCATCGGAGCACTCAAGACCATCAAGGACTTCATAGAGCTGCCGTTCTCGTACGAGAAGGCCGTGGAAAAGATGGCCGCTATGGTGAAGAACCAGAACAAGGAGACGCTGAAGGACAACGAGGTGAACACCTTCTGGGACATATTCTCGTTCTTAGTCAAGGACGGGCTGGTGGAAGAGGAATACGACTACCGGATTATGCACGTCACGAAGTTCAAGACCAACAAGGTGGATGTGGATAGAGTGATGACGGTGATAGCCATAGACAAGACGCGCGTGCTGCAACTGTACAGCAAGCACTGCAAGACCACCGGCATCAAGGCGCTGCCGTTGTCCACGCTGAAGTTCTACCTGCAGAACTCGCCCGAGTATCTGGGCGAAAAGGTGTGCAAGATGAAGCGGCGCATAGAGCACCTCCAGGACAAGAACCCGACGCTGATACCAGACGATTCGCCGTATGATTACGGCAGCACGAAGTACCGCACCATCAGCGCCCGCCTCGACTGCTTCAACTACGAGGCTTTGGGCCTTGACATTGAAAATGAGTACAACGATTTGGAAGAGTTTTAGTTATAAAAACATAAAATTATGAAATTGCACTTAGTAGTCACAGGTAAATGGTTTGATATGGTAGCCTCTGGCGTAAAAAAGGAGGAATACCGGCTACACAATCTATATTGGCATCGTCGGATAATGAAGCAAAGTTGCATAATTGAGTCTGTGGTGTTCCATCGTGGTTATACCAACCTAACACACGAACGGGAGTGTTTGAGAATCACAGAAGGTTTTGGAAGACCCGAATGGGGTGCTCCAGAAGGACAGGTTATCATATTGAAACTTGGTAAAGAAGTGAGATAATGGGAAACAACTTTCGGCTGTTGATAACTTTTTTTTCAAAAAAACGCTATGTGTGAAAAGAATTGTATTTTTGCAGCGCACTACAAATCAATCATCGGCCTCAAATTAGATTTTTTTTTGAACCGATATAAAGAAACCCGCTATGGTGGTGGTATGGAAACTACCCACTGATCACATCCGATGTTGATTGTAGTGCACACCTACGGCGGGTTTTCTTTTTGTCACAAATTCTTAAATTATGCACTACATTAAGAATTGTCCAGCTCAGACGAAAAACGAGCAACCGAAAGCCAAACGAACCATAGACCGCGTGATGGGCGGTGAGCGATTCCGCATCACCACCGACCGAATGGGATTCACCTACCGTTTCCAGAAGGAGGATTCCGCACACTGGTCGTTCTACATCAACAACCTGTTGGTGGGCGTGTGCAACGCCGGTTCATTCTTCCCGATGGGATTCGCCATCAACCTCCGTATGCTTGGCAATGTGATCACCCACAGTGTGCTGTGCGACGACATCCGTTTCTACGAGGAGCTGAAAGGAGGTGTGTTATGCTAATGTTCAGACAGCGCGAGAAATACATCCAAGCCCTCAAGTCGGGCGAGCAGTTCCGCATAGACAATGCACGATTCGGCAACTACTACATGCTCGACTGCCACCTTTCGGACGAATACCATCTGATGGTGAACGGCATACACGGTTGGCCGATAGCCGTGGTGAGACCAGAGACGATGACCATTGACCAGCCGTATTTCCTGTTGGAGGTGAACTTCAACGGCTGCGCAATCTATATGCGCATATACTACAGCCAGATAACGCTCAGCAGTGACGTGGCATACGACGGAAAGGAGGCGCGCAATGAATAACATAGCCAATTGCAAATCGCTGATGGAAGCCTTTGATCCCGGCGTGGGCCGCAACGCGGTGATGGACAACAGTGCCGGCGCCATGCTGGAGGCAATCAAGCGCGCCATCTACGAGATCACGATGGCCACCCATCTGGACGATGTGGGCGTCATCACGGACGAGACGATGGAGGGGCTTTGCGCCGCCGCCGACCTGCTGGTGGGCGTATTCGCGGAGTTGAAGTGCTGAAACGGATATTGCCGAATGTGGGAGGGAACAGGCCGCTGCAAAGCGGCCTGTTTTTGTTGATATTTTTTTTGAAAAAGAACTTGTATATGATAGATTTTTTTCTATCTTTGCAGCGTCTTAATCAATCAAACACAAACCCTTATGAAGTACTCGGAAATAGAGAAAAAGTTGAAGAAAGCCGGATGCTATTTCTTGGAAGACGGAGACCACCCGTGGTGGTACAGTCCCATAACCGGAATGAAGTTCAAATTGAGCCATCACCGTTCGGAAGAAGCCAAGCCGGGGACGTTGAAAGCAATAAGCAAAGCAGCCGGGGTTAAACTATAACCCCGCTGCAAAAAACAATACAATCACAATCAAAAGATATGACGACAACAGCTATTATTGAAATCGGAAAAGATTCCACGTATGACATCTACACCAACGACAACCAGTTGGGATTTATGCTACTTGGCCAGGGAAAGACGATAGAGGAAGCCAAAGCTGATTTTCTTAGGAACATGGACGAACTGGTGGAACTGTATAAGAAACGCGGTGAGAGCTTTGACTTTGACCATCTCGAGTTCGAGTACAAATACGACACCAAATCGTTTTTGAAATATTCTCCTTTCACGCTTACCTGGCTCTCATCGGCCACGGGCATCAACAAGAAGCAACTCAGCCACTATTCCACCGGTGTCAGAAATCCGAGCAAGGCAACCATGGAGAAGATAAGATCAGCGATAGAGAATTTCGTAAAAGACTACAGACAGGTTGTATTTGATTGATTGAGACACTCTCATCTATACTGTCTCACAGGCCGCTTTGCAGCGGCCTGTTTTTGTTATGTGGCTATTGATATGATTTCCATTCCGGAGGAATTTGCAAATCGAAATTGCTCTTTGCCAAATGAACAATATCAGGGAATAATGATTTTTTGAACCTTGACTCATATCTGCTTAGAAGAATAGGAGCCCCCGCTATATTTGCGAGATCGTTTGAATATTGATTAGGAGGAAAATATACAAATGCAGGATGATTACAGTTTAACGCTATTTCGATAGCAGGAATCATATCACTATCAGCAGAAACAACAATTGAAATATCGCAATTGTGACAAAGAGCATCTGTTACGATTTGTGTGGCAAATCTGACATCCGATTCTTTTTCTTCGTAAGTATGAATGATATTTCCGCATTTTCTGCAAGGTATGTTTTTGCAAAGATAATGGCCGAGGATAAGTTTGAATTTTGGATTTTCAAGGTTTGCTTGAAAAAAAGCATTCTGTCTTGTACTTTTTTGAGGTTCATTCGGTCTGGCGGAAAAATATTTTACGGCAACAAGTTCCTGATCCGGGCGCATGAATTGTTCAAACAGCTTTACAATGTCAAGCCAATAATATTTTTTCCATTTAGAATGATGTTTAAGGCCGTAATAGAAATTAAAACCATCAACATAAACAATAACTTTCTTTTTTTCGTCCATACCTTTTAATAAAATAAGCCATCCTTTGTGAGGATGGCAGGGCCTTATTGTTTTCCAAATAAGGGGGATAATTGAGCCGCAAAAATACAAAAAAATCAATAAGTTAAGATAGTTTAAAAAAAAAATTTTCAATTCTACTCGACATTTTTTCGTTGTAATTCTTGTAACCAATGTAACCAATTTTATATCAATAAGATAACTAAAAATAGCCTTGTAACCTATGGTAAGAAAACGTAACTTTTCGCTATTTAACTACCTCAGTTACAGCATTGTAACCATTGTAACCATATCTGTAACCGCTTTTGTAACCCTTTTTAGGTGTTAACTTGCTGATTATCAAAGTGTGAGTTTTCCGTTACGCTGGTTACAGATTTTGGAGGCCGAAAATATGGGTGTTCTGTAAGGGCGAAAAATTTTTCGCCCTTACTTTTCCCCCTTATGCTTTTATTTCATTGCTTTAGATAAGATATTTTTTGTATCTTTGCCACAATATTTTAGCCTTTATTTCAAACTATGAAGCAGAAGCTTTATCGCGTTTCCTTGAAGGTTCATCCGATGGTGTGGCGGTATATCGACAACAACTTCCGTAAGGACAACGGCGCGTACAATGTGACGAAGTCGATGTATTACCCGTTGGTGCTGTCGTCCATCTGCCGGAGCAATATGCGTGTTCCATCAAGAGTTTCGGACTGCTATGACGGCTATCGGGATATCAAGATCCTCATAACGGAATACGATTTCTACCACTATGGCTACGACATCAGTCCGCTCCAGCAGGTGCGCTACAGCCGCATTCTGCGCGGCATCATCCTGGATCTGATGTGCCGCAGGATTGTGATGATGCGTGCCGCGTTCGACATACCGCTCACCCGTGCCGTTGAACTGGTGGTGGATGCCAACCTGATGGAGCCGGACGAGCTGAAGCCATCTACGCTGCGAAAAATATACCAGCGGAAATATATGGCATTGGAACACGAGACGGAGGAGTTTTTCCGCAACTGCGTGACCGAATTCGGCTTCAATGACAAACCGTTTGAAAAAAAAAGTATGGTCAATTTGTCCCAACCTATAAAAACACCCCTGAATTTATGGAGAATTTAGAAAGAAAATCCGCAAAATGCCAAAATCGCGTCGGATTCTCGCAAATAGAGTTCACGTCGGCAGGCGAAGTGGCATCCATATCCTGCCGCTATTCACCCACCGCCAACGTCATCCGCTCCGTCACCTTCCGTCCTGCCGGATGTTTCGGAAAGATTGATGCTGAAAAAGTGTATTTGTCTGACAATATGCACGATGGCGTTCACGAAGTGGAAATAACGTGTTCGTTCTACGGCAGCCACGACCAGGTGGATGCCCGTTTGCACGAGCTTACGTTCGGTCGCTACTTGGTGCGCCTGAGGGACAGGAACGGCAGCTTGTGGCTGTGCGGCGACAAGGAAGAGCCTCTGCACTTCGAATACACCCACGTCGGCGATACGGGCCCGGACGGCACGCACGAATACCAGCTTCGCTTCTTCGGGTCGCTCTCCATACCGCTTTCGGCCACCGAATAAGGCCGTTTGTCCCAATGCGAAAGCGCGTTGGCGATTATCTTTGCCACAGTTAACTCAAAAAGCTATGGCAAAAACATTTTACAATATAGTATCCAACAGTGCCGAAAAGGCCGTCATCGAGATTGACGGCGTGATCGGCGACTACGAATGGACCAAGGAAGACGGCTGGCATGACAAAAACACCGGTGCTACCATCCGCAAACAGCTCAAAGATTTGGGTGACGTCAAGAACATTGACGTGCTCGTCACCTCATTGGGCGGTAACGTGGATTTCGCATTCCAGATTCACGACGCGCTGAAGGACCATCCGGCAAAGGTCACCACCATCATCAACGGGTTCTGCGCATCAGCGGCCACCCTCATCGCGCTGGCCGGCGATGTGCGCAAAATAAGCAAGAACGCGCTCTACCTCATTCACAAGTGTTCGTCTTACGCTTGGGGCAACGAGCACGATCTGGAAACGGAACTCGAAGCACAGAAAACCACCAACGACGTCATATATAATATGTATAAGGACGTCTGCAAGAAATCGGATGCCGAACTTTCCGAATTGTTCAATGCGGACAACGGTCACGGCAAGTGGATTACCGCCCAGGAGGTTGTCGATTTCGGTTTCTGCGATGAGATTTACAACGGCGGTTATGCTTCCGCCAAGGTGGCGCTGGTGGACAGTGCGCTGCTGGACAAATTCGGATATCCGCAATTCCCATCCCAATCGGAAATCCAGGAAGAAAGACTTATGAACAGAATTATTGAAAAGATGCGCGACCTTTTCGCGCCAAAAACACAAGTAGAACCCATTATTATTAACCAAAACCAACCAGCTATGAAAAAATTCTTAGCGGTGTTTGCCTGTTTGGGCGCATTGCTGGCCATCAAGGATGACCAGGAGTATGACGACCAGGCCGGGCACACCCTCACCAACGAAGAGTTGGGCAAAGTGGAATCCGAACTTGCCGCCTACGCGCAGTTGAAGCAGGACCACCAGGCGCTGACCGCCGAACGCGACCAGCTGAAGAAAGACAATGAAACCCTCACCTCCGAGAGAGACTCCTACAAGGCGAAATGGGAAGCCAAACCCCAGGACGTTCCGAAAGTGAACGGCAGCGATCCCGTTGACGACATCACGGCCAACGCCGGTTACGAAAGACTTGAAAAAATGATCTAACCTCAAAAACCAATCAATATGGCAAGTGTATTTTCTACTACCGACCTTGTGAACGAATACGGCAAGTATTACCTCAAAGAAGGTCAGAACAAACAAAGACTGCATCGCGCATTGTTGCAGATGCCCGTGACGCTTGAGAAACACGCGCGTCACATCCGCACCACGGAAACCATCTACCGAATGGCCAACTACACCTTCGGTTCCCTCATCAGACCGTTCAAGGCCACCTTCCAACCCAATTCAAACGTAGAGTTCTTCGCCAACGAAATCGTCCTCCGCAAAATGAAGGCCGACGTGAGCATGACTCCCGACGAAATCGAAGAGGGATGGCTGGGCTTTATGAGCGGCGACACCACCCGCAACAAGAAGGACTGGCCGATTGTACGCTGGCTGATGGAAGAGTACATCGCCAACCAAATCGGCGTTGACCGCGAACTCAATATGGTCTATAAGGGCCAGTACGACCCCGACGGCACCACGCCATCCACCTGTATGGACGGTATCAAGACGCTCCTCTACAACGGCGCGCGCAACGAAAAATATCCGATCAACGTGATTGACGGCATCGGCGCGCTCGACAAAGACGCCATCTTCGACCAGATCGAGGCTTTTGACGAAGCCCTTCCGGGTCTTTACCAACAGCAGGTTGTCTGCATCTTCATGGCACCTTCCTGGGCACGCGCCTACAAGAAGGACAAACGCGCCCAGAACTTCTACTTCATCGAAGACCTCCGCGACTTGGATGAAACCGTGATGTTCACCAAACACGTGATCGTGGGACTTCCCTCAATGGAAGGCACCAACGACCTCTGGGCAACCGTTCCCGACAACCTCCTGTGGCTCACCAAACGCGAAGGCGGCGTGGAAAAGGCAGACGTTCAGGCCCACGACTACGACATCCACATTATGGTAAACTGGTGGGAGGGCATCGGCTTTGCCTGCAACAAGATGGTGTGGACGACGGCTGAAACCGTCAACCTTCCTTCTGCCTTTGACGTTGCCGAACCTGATGCCGGCATCATCGCCCGCAACATCTTCCCGGCAACGTTCCCGGCTGAAGAGGTGGCAGACACCACCGCCAAATTGGCCGGCAAGGTGTTCGGCGAAGACGTTCCCGCCGACGCTGTAGTGGTTTTCGAATACGGTTACTCGCCCGATTTTGACTCCGAAACCGACGCTGTGTTGGTCGACGGCAAATACACCGCCGACCTCACATACCTGAGCGACGACACGGAGTACTACTTCCGAATCGTCGTCGTAATCGGCACGGACGCCTATCCGGGCGAAGTGGAAACCTTCACCACGAAGGCGACGCCGACGGAATAAACATTGTGGAGACGGTGCGGTGCACCGTCTCTACATTGCCAAAAATTCATTTATAAACAACAATTAAAAAATAAATATTATGCCAAATAATGAAAATTGTCCCGCGTGCCTCGAAGATCTGATGAGACCGAGTGCGTGCGAATCAACGAAGAGTGGCGTTGTCACCGAATTCCTGTACGGATTCAAAGAGGACGTCCAAACTTTCCCGTCCAAGGTTTCTGCCGCCTTGCGCCAGAAGCTGTCCGACCATATCGAGACCGAAGCCGGTTCCGATATGGTGATGAAGACCGGCAAGCGTATGTTCCGCGTTGTAGCCAAGAAAGACAATGTGGAACTGAAGTACGAATTGCAGGGTGAAAGCGGCGCGCGTTCATTCAAGTGCTCATTGGAGTGCAACATTCCGGGTTTCCGTGCCCAGTTGCTCGGTTTCCTCGCAGCCACCAAGAATGACGAACTCATCGTGCTTGCCAAAACCAGAACCGGCGAATGGCATTTGCTGGGTGATGCCGACGAAGGCGTTGAATACGAATCCGCCACCGCCACTTCGGGCAAGGCCGGCACGGATGCCAACGGCTCCGACGTTGTTCTCTCCACCACTGTGGATGCTCCCACCGTGTATATGGGCGATGTCAACAGCCTGCTGACCGTAGGCGGCGAACCCGCCACCATCACGGCAGTTGGCAATCCTACCGTTACTGGTACTGGTGCTACGGCAACGGTTGAAATGGAAGCCACCGTTACTCCTAACGACAGAGCCGTTACAAAGGTTGGTTTCCGCTACAAGAAGGAAGGTGCAACTGCCTGGACCAATGTCAATGTAACGCTTCCAAGTGACTTCGATGAACCTGTCACCAAGACTGTCACGATGTCTGACGGTGCCGGCGACTATATGTATTACGCATATATGGTGGTTGACGGTAAGGAAGTGTATTCTGAAACCTACGTGTTCACTATATCGTAGTAGTAGTTTTTTCATCGTTTTTTTGAAAAGGTCTTCGGCAACGGAGACCTTTTTTGTGTTTCAGGTTTGGAAATTTCCGTCAGGGTACTTATTGAAAAATATTTGTACTTTTGCCGCACGAACTTATTGGTATGAAAACTGCGTTTATCACAAGAAAAAACAATGGTGGATATGATATTAATATCCCTGTGGTTCAATTTGTTGAAGACAATATAACTATTGTATATTGTCCTGCTTTGGATTTGTCCGGATATGGTTCTTCTGAAGATGAAGCAAGACTGTCTTTCAAAACCGTATTGCTTGAATATATTAGATATGCCTCCAACAAAGGAACCTTGAACGATGATTTGATTGCACACGGATGGCGCCGTATGAAGTCCAAAAAAGGTTCAATGGTCCCTCCTGCAATGACAGACCTGTTGGTTTCCAATGAGAATTTCAATAAGATTTTCAATACCCAGCCATCTTATCAGAAATATGACATGCCTATGCAAGTGGCTATGAGTTAGTGCTTATGGGACAAAATCCTTTGAAAAATATTCCTTTAAAAACATTCCGTGATTTTTTATCCTATATGGGTTTGAAAGCAATCCGGACGGAAGGAGGGCACGAAGTGTGGAGCCGCAAGGATTTATTGCGTCCTGTTGTTGTTCAAACTCATATCGATCCAGTGCCGGAGTTTGTTGTAAAAAACGCACTCCGCACCATCAACGCCACGAAAGAAGATTACATTGAGTTTTTAAAATCATAGTTATACTACACCGCATTATTTCCCTATAATGCTTGGAGCCACTTTTTAGTGGCTCTTTTTTGTCCCAAGTCGTTTCAACGCTTTTTCGCAACTTTGCCGAAACACTACACAAAAAAGCAAATGACACGCGACGCATTGAACCTCGGACTTCTGCCGGTGGATTGTTCCGGCAAGTATGGCCTGCCGACATTGGCCAGCAGGGGCGAAACATCTTTCGCCCTTACGGACATCCCCGACGCGATGATTCCGTTCAACAAGGCCAAGACAAACTTTCGCAAGGACGTTGGCGTGCATTTCTTCATTGACGACTACCAGTTTGAGCGGGTGTGGCGTTCGCCGCAGCTGTATGTGGAGATGCTGAAGAAATACGCCTTTGTGTGCGCCCCTGATTTCAGTCTGTATATCGATATGCCGATGGCGATGAAGATATGGAACGTGTATCGCAGCCGGATGGTGGCCAACTACTGGCAGCACAACGGCGTTAAGGTTGTCCCGACGCTGCAATGGGCTGAGCCGCGCACGTTTGATTTCTGTTTTGACGGTATTGAGCCGGGCGGCACGATGGCCGTGAGCACGTTGGGTGCGGCCAAGCACCGTGATTCGCGTGTGTATTGGGCCAACGGAATGCGCGAGGCCATCCGACAACTGCATCCAACCACCATTATCCTGTACGGCCGGCCCATTGCGTTCGATTTCGGAAACATCAACATCGTCCACTACAGAAATGAGACGATAGAAAGGATGGAGCATTATGGGAGGTAGAGGAGCAAGAATAGGTGGCCGTTATAAAAGCTATATTCTAAAAGAAATACCAGGTGCCAAAATGGTTTATCCAGTAAAAAGTGAGATAGGAAGAATAAGAGATAACGTAAATAATTCGATATCAAATCAGTTCAAAGATAAAATATTCAATAAAATGATCATTGAAGATTCTGGTAATGAAATTAAAATAGAAGTTGGAACAAATAGCAGAAGTAGAACTCATTTGGGGAATGACATTGTTAGTCATAAATCTTTTCCGCATAAAGATGCAGATAAATTATCTTCAATATTTCAAAATTCTTCATTTGTGAAAAAAGAATTGCCGAGACATGATCGAACGAAAGATAAATATAATATGTTCTACTATTTTAAAGCACAAAGAAAAAACTTGTACTTCCAAGTTGCGAGAGGTACCTCTGAAAATGGAGTTCACTATTATAGATTGTATTCGATAACGAAAACAATATAGGAACATTCTCAAAGGAGGGCCTGCCTCCTGTCGAATGCTCCTATAAATCGTTTGAAAACGACGCGGCAAAAATACAAAAAATCACGTACATACGTTCTGTCCCAATTTGGAAATTTCCACTTCCGTATCTTTGCGGAAAAAGAAAGCTATGACAGATATACAGCAATGGTTATCAGACCGGCAGCACGACTACGCGGAAGGCGTGGCCCTCTTTGCGCGGTACAGCGCCAACAAGGGTATGGTGCGCACCCTCACCAAGGGCACCGCCCGCTTCTGGATGGGCAAACTGGAATACGAAATGGGCAAATTGGTCCAGCAACGCGCCGGGTTGGAAATGGGCAATGGCGCGCCATCCGCCGCCGCCGCCGCCGTTGCCGCCGTAGAGACGGTGCAGTGCACCGTCTCTACATTACCCCAACGCACCGTCACCACATTACCCCATCGCACCGTCACCACATTACCCCATCGAAAATCCGCCATCCCGGAGGTGATAATGTCGGCCAAGGCGGAAATTTCCTCCCTGTACGCCATCATCGACAAGATGCACCGCCAACTGTACGACCTTGGGACTGGCAATGACGACAAGACCGTGCGCGCCCGCAAGCGCCTCTTGGACAAGCGCCGTCCCATCATCCAGCGCGCCGACGAACTCTACCGGCTCAAGGAGGACTACTTCGCATTAGATGACTCGGATGCCAAGCGCAAGACAGTCGCTCGCATCACGGAAATGCTGGCCGCTCCGTTGGCCCAGCAGCCGTCCGCCAACATCGTGCCCACGGTGGATGATGCGCCGTCGCCGTCACTTCAGAAGCTGACCGACCTGGAGTTGGCCAAGCGGAAATCCTCGCTCCGTTCGGCCATTACGAAGATTCAGAATATGCTGGCCTATCAGAGCATCCGCAAGGCCGACGAGCCGTCGCCGATGCCCGACGGCCCGAAACGCGACGAGTACGAAGCGAAGTTGGCGGCCCGCAAACGCGAACTCACCGCCGTGATGAACGAGATTGACAAACGAACACGCTAACCGCTATGGAAGACATACTCGACACCATCACCAAGAAACCCATCAAGCTGCGCAAGCCGTACAAGAACGAGGAATCCGACTTCGAGGTTGTGTCCATTGCCGTGATGCAGGGCAACGTGGATGCGCTCAACGACCAGCAGCGACACGTTCTGGAAGTCACCAAAGAAGCGTACAACATCGTATCAGACCATCCCATCAAAAGTCAGGCGGTGAAAGCGTTGGGCGAACTGCACCCGGACATTTCGCAGGCGCAGCTTTACCGCTACATCGACTACGCCATCCGCATCTGGAACCCCAAGAACCGTTTGGACCGTGAGTTCTTGGAGACGGTGTTTGTCAACAAGCTGATGCAGGAAATATGCCGTGAGGAAGCCACGGAGGAAAGCCGTTCCAAGAACCTCGCCACGATGCAGAAGTATCTCGCCTCGCTGCCACCTGAGAGCATAGATCCGTCGATGTTGCAGAAGCACGACATCTACATCCAGCTCAACATCAACGGCAGCAACATCGACATTCCGTTTGAGAAACTTCGCCTCCTCACGGACGAGACCAAGCGCATTGCCGGCGCGTTGGACCAGGAAATCACAGAGGTGGAAGCGGAAGAAATCATGGAGGGGTGAGATTTTTGAGGAAATTTCCATTGTTTGCGCATCAAATCATTTTTTTTGTATCTTTGCCGCACCAAAAACTCACAATTCAATGACAAAGATTCAATTTCCACAGAGACATAATTATAGCCGGTACGGTACGCCCTTGGGAAACCATTGGCGGCGGAGTGAGTTTCGCGGTATTCCTACGCCGGCTTTTTTCATTACCAAAAACTCACAATTATGCAAACTTCAATCGAAACCGCTATCATTGCCGGCAGCAATGAACCCGCAACCGTATTGTTGCGCAACTACTTCACCGCACAATTCCCGGAAGCCAAAATCAAAGTGAAACGCCATTACCGCAATTACCAGGTGCGCTTGCGCCAAGGCTGCCGAAGCCTGTACAGCAACGTCAGCTGCCATAATATCGCACCGGCTGTCGAGTATTTCGCCACCCAGTTGGCACTGTACTTGTGATGGTTCTACCTGTTGAAAACATTTTGGAAATTTCCATTTTCGGATGTCGATAAAATGTATTTTTGCGGCATACAAAAAAGGAAATACAGAAATGGATATAGCTTCAATAATAATTGCCGTTGTTGGCTTTGGCGGAATGAGTTGGATTATCGTTGAGCTTCTAAAACTTGGAAAAAGAGTTGGAAGAATTGAAGGGATTGTGGATAAACTTCCGTGCGAAAGTCATAGTGATTTTATTAGAGAAATCAGGAGTGACCTCCTTGAGGAAAGAACGGTATGAAAATTATAGAAATAATAACGGCTGTAGTTGCTATCGGTGGAATGGCTTGGATTATAAAGCTCTTGCTTGATATTCAAAAATCCATCGGTGGACACGATGTGTCAATCAAAGACCTTCGAGACAAACAAAAAGATTTGCGATGTGAGGAGCATAGGAAATCCATAGAACGTCACGAGCAGAATCTGATTGCATTTACAGATATTAAAAACAGCATTCGTGCCATAGAGGAATATCTGATGGGATTTAATATGACAATAGCAGAAAAAAGATTTTATGCTTACGCAAAAAGCATAGTAGAAGAACCTGACCCAACAGATGTAATCTGTATATTCAAAAACAAGAATTGGGAAATGGCTGGTTCATATAACAATACATATTATGTTATTTATTATGATGATCTTTTCAATGAAAACGAAAAGAGTTCCGCTTACGAGTTCGGAGATTTGGACGAAGCATTAGATTTCGTGGTTCCAGAAGCCGGATTGTCTTTAAGGAATGTGTTGCAACAAGTGAACTTTGATCTGGTTATGACTCCAAGTAAGGAGGCTGATATGCAATTGTTGTATTGATATGGGAGGACGAGGAGATTACTTGGCTTCTGGTGGTTTTGTAGATTACCATTATGAAACTATTGATAAAATTGATGGTGTGAAAGTGCTTCACTATAAGGAAGGAAATCAGAAATTACCAGAATTTTCAAATACATCTAAAATGTATCTTGGCACGAATGCGAAAGGTGAAGTAATTCAGCTGAGAATATATGAAGACAGACACGCATCCATTGATTTTGATTGGGGACACAGCCATAACAAGTCTGGAAAATATAATGTGCACGTTCATGAATGGAAAGATGGTTCTCGATTAAGAGAACCGAAAGGAATAACGGCAGAACAGATAAAGAAATATGGAAATCTCATTAAAAAGTCTAATCCAAATGTGTTATTATAATCAACACCAATGAAACTCAACGTCACCGCAACGAAGTCCCAGATGCTGGGACTGTTGCTCAATCCGAAATACCGCGTCAGCGTGGAGGGCCGTGGTACCGGCAAGAGCTTTGACATCGGCTTCACGATGGGCAACATCGTCCGTGCGATGCCGCGCTCCATCACCGCCATCACCGGCAAGACGTACGGCCAGCTGCTCACCAACACGCTGCCGTCATCGTTCAAGCTGTTGGAGAAAATGGGCTTTGTCAAGGACGTGCACTACGTGGTGTGCAAGCGCCCGCCCAAGAGTTTCCTCACGCCGTACGAGAACATCAACCGCTACGACAACTTCATCACCTTCGTCAACGGCGCGTGCTTCGCGCTCATCTCGCAGACCGAAAAGGGCAGCGGGCGCGGCAAGAACATCGATTACGAAATCATCGACGAGGCCCTGACCATTGACAAGACACAGTACGATTACGAGGTGTCGCCCGCCAACCGTGGCAACAACGAGTATTTTGGCCCGCGAAGCAACAACCCGGTGAGTTTCCATCACGGGTTCAAGTACTCCACGTCCATGCCGCCGACCAAGTCTGGCCGCTGGGTGCTCGAATACGCCAAGTACTATGAGGAGGAAAAAGGCGTCAACCTGTTCAGCGTCTGGAACCGCGTGGTTAAGATGCAGATGGAGCTGCTGAACATCGAGGACCGCCGCCAGTTCGCCGACTGCTGGAACGAGATCATCCGGCTGAAGCGCAAGATTGCGCCGTTCGTCAGCCGCGACGGGCTGCTGTTTACCTGCAGCAACGCCTTCGACAATCTGGAGAATCTCGGACTTTCGTATATCAAGCGGGAGTTCAGCAAGCAGCCGTATCTCACATTCCTCATTGAGGTTATGAACTACCTGTTCGACAAGGTGGAAGACTGTTTCTACGCCATCAACGAAGAGAAACAGATCTACTACAATTACGATCAGAGCAAGATGATCCTGGATATGGCGCGCGACTGCAACTTCAACTACAAGCCCGAAGACATCCTGCATTCGTCGCTCTACGATCGCGACTGCCTCACGTCAAGTCCGCTGTGGATAGTGCCGGACTGGGGCAGCGCCATTTCCCTGTTCTCCGTCAGCCAGGACAGGAACTACGACTACGTCACGGACAGTGTCACCAGGCAGACTGTGCACAATGTTATCAACGAGTTCTTTGTCAAGCCGGACGGGAACAGCAACATTCTCATCCACGAACTGTGTTCCAAGTTCTCGAACTACTACAGCAAGCATCAGAACCGGGAGCTGCATTTCGTGAAAGACAAGTACGGTGACAGCCGCAATCCCAACGTGGTGAACTCCAAGACATACAACGAAATGGCTGTGGAGTATCTGACCAATGCCGGATGGAACGTGGTGGAGCACTCCCATCCGTACGAGGAGCCGCCGCAATCCGACAAGTACGTGCTCATCAACAGCATACTGAAGGAGGAGGATCCGTCGCTTCCGCTGTTCCGTATCAACGGGAGCAAGTGCCGGTTCACGCTCATATCGATGAACAATGCGATGGTGAAGGAGACCGACGGCAAGTTGGCCAAGGACAAGAGTAGTGAGCGAAAGGGCAGTGGCGTACTTCCAGAGGAGGCCACGCACTTCAGCGACGCGGTTGATAAAATCCTATGGACCAAGTACGGCAGCATCATCAAGGGAGAGAACGGCGAGTGGATGCCGGTCCGCATCAACGGGAAGACGATGTGACCCCCTGATTGGCAATTTCCTATGTCATATTTCCTTACTTTTGGGCAATGGAAATTTCCAACATAAGTAGGGCGAGCGCGGAGGTGACTCGCATACAATCCGAAATCTAAAAATCCGATTCGCTTTAATTTGCTGATTTTCTATATTTTGCTAAAAATCTGATGAGAAGATTTTTAGCGTGAAAATTTGTCCCAATCGATTATTTCGTCATTGACTATCTTTGGCGAAAAATTACGGATATGGATATGACAGTCAGACGCTCGGACGCGCTTCGTGAAATGGATGTCCACGAGGATTCCACTGGTAAACGCTCCTACTTTTCAATTTCCTTCTATAAAAAGGACGGCGAGTTGGTGTCGCTAACCCGTGCTCGTGCGTGCGGCCTGAATATGGATATGGCAAAGAACCGCGTGCGCGGCGTCCAGCAGATTGACGCTAAAGGCAACGCCGTCGGTCACATCTATCCCGTCTGCATCGACAATATCCGTGAGTTCAATGGTCAACGTGTAAAAATCTGATTATGGATATTCTATTCAATAATGGCGGTGATCCGCTGATGATGAAAGGGACAAAGGTGTTTGCCAGCACCATTACGGAGCCAAAGCTCGTGAAGGAGAGAGTTGATGACTCTTTCCAGTACAAAAAGGTGGAATATGCCTCTTGGGGCGACAGCAACTGCTATCCGGATGAGGCGGACAAGATTATCAGAAGCACCAGCGTGCTGCAGACGGGTCTGAACTACAAGTGCCGCTGCTGTTACGGCCAGGGCGTGGTGCCCGTTCAGGTGTCCGGATTTGACGATAACTACAACGAAATCGTCACGCCTGTGACGGATGAGGCGGTGTTGCGTTATCTTCGCGGGCTGCCGTTCCGAAACTACCACACTGCCGCTTTCCGCGACCTCGCCAAGTTCGGCAACTGTTTTCCGCTGCTGGTGTTCGACAACGGCGGACGCATCGCGCGCGTGCAGATGCTCAACGCCCGCCACTGCCGCATCAGTCTGGACAAGACAAAGCTCCTGGTGTTCGGCGATTTTCAAAACGGCTCTCCGACAGAAAAGGACACCGTCGTTTATCCGATGCTGGATGAGGAAGACCCCGCTTTCGACCTCAATTGGCGCAAGGACACCGGAAAGTTGGACAATGTGTCGGCCATCGCATTCCCGCGCATCAAGAACTATTTCAGCAGTAGCGACTACTACGCCGCGCCCGACTGGAAGTCCGCGCAGGAGAGCGGATGGATAGACATCGCGCACAAGATTCCGACCTTCCTCAACCGCGCCTACGAGAACGCGATGTTCCTGATGTGGCACGTGCAGGTTCCAGCCACCTATTGGGAAAAGCAGTTCCCGAAAACGGAATACAAGAGCGTGGCCGAACGCAGGGAGGCCATCCAGAACTTTATGGATGACTTTGAAAAACAGCTCACCAGCTTCGAGAACGCCAACAAGGCGCTGTGGACCCAGTACTTTATGTCCGACAACGGGCAGACCTACGGTGATTGGAAGATCAGCCGTATGGATAGCGAAATCAAATCCACCGACAAACTCAGCACTTCGGCGGCGGCCAACTCCGAGATCCTGTTCTCGCTGATGGTCAACCCGTCCGTGTTGGGCGCGGGTATGCCAGGCGGACCGTATTCCGGCAACGCGGGCAGCGGCTCCGACATCCGTGAAGGACTGCTGGTGTCGATGATTCTCTCCCACATCGAAAAACAGGCCGTGCTCGACCCCGTGGAGCTGATGCTGGAGTTCAACGGCTACAGCAATATCGATCTGAAATACAGGAACATCACGCTAACCACGCTCGACAGCGGCAAGAACACGCAGGAAAGTCTGACTTAGCGGGAAACTTTGTCCCAAAGCGTTTGCGCGTACATATATATATTTGCACCAAATATCAAACCAATGCAACCCAGACTATTCAATCCGAGCTACAACGACCGGGCCTACGAGTTCAAGGAATATCTTCCCGTCAACATCAACCTGCGCTACGAAACCGTGGCGTCGCACCTCGCTCTTTGCGAAGAGAACTACATCGTCCCGCTCATCGGCCAAGCTCTCTTCAACCGCATCGCCGCCTACTACGACGCGCATCCGACATTGCCCGACGACTGCCCTGACAAAACGCTCATCGAAAAGGTCCGCTTCGCGCTCGTGCGCATCGCCATCTGGAAGGGTTACGACGTGATCAGCACCAACATCAGCGACACGGGCGTCTCTTCCGAAGTGGACAAGGAAAACCGACTCTTCCGCTATCAGGAGGAAAATGTCAAGAACACGCTCAAAAACGAGGGCTTCGACTATCTCGACAATATTCTCAAATATCTGGAAGACAACGCCGCATCCTTCCCTGAATACGCCGTACCGACCGTTACGGCCTTGGTGAAGGACACCGCCGCCTTCAACGACTGCTACAACATCAACAGCAGCCGGCTGGTATTCCTCAAGATGCGCCAGTACGTCCGCGACGTTGAGCTGATAAAACTCCAGCACCGCATCGGCGCGGCGCTGTACAACGAACTGCTGACCGCTGACGAATCGCTTCCGAAATACGCCGCCATCCTGCCGAACATCCGCCGTTTCGTCGTCTATGAATCCGTGGCCGAAGGCATCGGCGAACTCCACAAGATGCCGACGGAAAAGGGCCTCGTGTTTGAAAGCAGCTCTATGGACGGACTCTCCGTCAATCCCGTGCAGGATGCTAAACTGATGGAGACCCGCGCGCAGTTCTCCCACAAGGCCAACCAGTACCTCGCCGCCGCCATCAACCACATCCAGCTCCACAAGTCGGACTATCCCGGCTACGCCGACTTCGCGGGCGACTCGCCAGCCGACGGCGTGATGCGCTTCGACAACAACAAACGCAAAACCTTTCTCACATAATGGAAATGACACCTATATCCTGGATCCTCACCTTCATTCTTGGCGGAACAAACGTCTGGACCGTCATTATGTACGTCTTGGAACGCAAAAAGCGCTCGCTTGAGAACAACCTGGCACAAACGGACATCGACGACAAGGAGTTTGAAATCCTCAAGAAGCAGCTCGAATACCAGGACATCCGCCTGAACAACTACGAACAGAAAATGCGCGAAATGGAAACCATCTATGACGATATGCGCTCCCAAATGGTGGACCTCAAGCGCGGAAAGTACGAAGCCGAACTTTTAGTGATGAAACTCACCCAGAAGCTGAAGGAAAAGGAATCCGAATACTCGCGCGACGCCTGTATGGTGTCCAACTGCCCGCAACGAATCAGTCCGAAAACCAACCAACAATAATATATATATGAACCTCATTCAACACAACTTTCCGAAAACACAGTATGTGAACGAGCGCACCGAAAAGCGTCAGATCGTGCTGCACCATACCGCCTCCGGGCCAGGCGTAGATGGCGACATCAGCTGGTGGATGAAGACCCCGGAGCGGGTGGCCACCCACTTCATCATCGACCGCGAGGGACAGGTGCACCAGCTCTTCGACGAAGCCTTCTGGGGCTACCACCTCGGACTGGAACAGAAAATCTTCACGCGGGCCAAATTGCCGTACAAACAGCTCGACAGACAGAGCATCGGCATCGAACTCGACAGCTGGGGCTACCTCGCGCCGCACACCGACGGCAAGTTCTATCCGGCCAAGTGGGACGGCCGGCGCAACGTTCCAAACACCGCCGCCAAGCCCGTGCCGTACTTCTACGAATACTGTTCCAGCCAGAAATGGAAGGACAACCAGTACTATGAAAAATACACCACCAAGCAGCTCAACGCCCTGCGCGACCTGCTGCGCGACCTCTGCCGCCGCCACAACATCCCGAAAACCTACAACAACGAAATGTGGGTGGTCTCCACCAAGGCGCTGCGCGGCGAACCCGGCATCTTCGCCCACTGCAGCTACCGCCACGACAAATCGGACGTACACCCGCAACCCGAACTCCTCAATATGCTGAAATCATTATGACCGCACACCAATATTATCAGTATTTGGAAGACTTGGCCGCCAGCCACGTGCTCATCAGCCACGTGCCGGGCGACGGCAACGGCAAGCATTTCTTTCGCGGCGAGCTGGAGGAGTTCTATATGGACCTGCGCAACAAGGTGAAGTTCCCCGCCCTCATCGCCGAAGGCTTCGAGCTTTCGTACGACGACGGCACGGTGAAGAGGGAAACCTCCTTCATCGTCGCCTCCGACTACAAGGAGAGCAAGAACTGGGACAACATCTATGCGGCTATGACGCTGTGCGAGCGCATCGGCAACGAGGTGCTGCGCCGGATGCTCGGCGACAATGACAACGGCGACCTGTGCGCCAACATCGAACCGGTGTCCGCCGTGCCGCTGCTCGACGAACAGCATCTCTACGCCGGCATCCGATACACCATCGTCGTGGAGACCGCCTTCGACTACAACGTGGATAAGGCGAAATGGAAGGATCTCTCCTCCTTTGCCGTCGAACGCCTCGGAAACTATCTGTATAAAGCCACGTATGAGTCCATCCCGGAATACCGCGAACTGGACCTCCCCATTGGCGGCGGCTGCACCTCTTTTGTCCGTGACGGCAGACTGCACCGCAACCTTGACTGGAACTATGACGAAACCAACGAGTTCGAGGTGGTCACCAAGGACTTCGTCGGGATGGCGTTCCTTGGCGGCATCACCGACGACAACATGGATTACGACCTTATCGGGCAGCTGCCCTACCACGTCAACGACGGCGTGAACGAGCACGGCATAATGGTCAGCAGCCACGTGCTGTTCAATGATTTCGACCACGCCTATACGGGCGGCACCAGCGTGACAAAACTGCCATACATCATATTGAGCACTCTCGAATCGATGGATGACATTGATGAGCTGCGGGAAGTGCTTGACGACATCCGCATCCCGTCCGCATTGGCCGACAACGGATATCTGATGCAGTTCCTCGTCACGGATGGGGAGACCACCTACGCGATAACGCCGTCGGACAACGGCTACGAGCTGGCGGACATATCGACGCTTCCGAAGCTCGCCAACTTCAAGTGGGTAGATAAGCCCACCCTGCAAAGAAACGATTCGGCCTTGCAGCTTCGCCCGACGGGCGTTGAGCGTTGGAACCTCATTGAAAGTGGTGCAGAACTGGCAGACCTGCGCTTCACGAAGTGCTACGAACAGCCCACGAGGTTGAGCGAGTTTGTCGGCATTGGCGACACCACGAAGGACAGCACGGATGCGGAACTCACGGACATCTACAATCGCGCACACGCCGCCTACCTGACCCGCAAACGTGACGGACAACTGTGGCACACGATGCACTCCGTGGTCTATGGCGCCAACGGCATAGAGCATCTGTGGTGCCAGGAGAATTGGAATAAGGATTTCAAATAAAATATCAATGAAATGAAAGAATTAACATTTACCCAAGAAGACGGCTTCTATGTTGCGGAAGTCGAAACCAACGGCGAACCAATCGCAGTACAAGTCAACAGAAAGTATTTTCCATATCCGCACGACTACTCGCTGGAAGTACTCGGACGTATCGATCCATCGATGCCGTGGGCACCGGTGCAGATGTTCGACTATAAGTCGCCAAGAAACATCATCGTATATCAGAACATCCCAGTTGATGGTTACCAGCTAAAACTCCGTAGCCGTACGGAAGTTGAGTCTGCCGGATATTTGAGAGCGAAACCTACCGCGCAAATCGTGATTCCTACGGAAGAGCAGGTCGGATTCGAAAACCCGCTCGTCAATGGCGGTTACATTGAACTGATGGCGATATACGCTAACGCCGTAAGTCCGGACTTGTTAAAAATGTACATCGACGACAACGAAACCGAACTCATGGAATGGGATTTCTTTGAGATCACTACGGATTTTGCGATAGAAATACCGTTTCTTGCCAACTACGTCGGACAATTCTGCTATTATACGTTGACTTATACGGAACTCGAAGGGACGCACAGCCTGAGGCTGAAGATCGGGGACTTGGAATCCGAAGAGGTCCCAATATTCCTGTTGCAACACGGCCCCGTACCGTCAATCACGGTGACAAATCCAACCGAGAACACTGCCATCATCGAGATAGAGGCCGAAGGTGCCGACGGCCTGTATTACAGCTACAACGATTACGACTGGATCCCGTACACCGGACCCATTACGGACTCAATACCCGGAACGAAAACCATCTCGGCCAATGCCGTCAAGGAAGGATGCCGCGACAGCTACGCATCCGAGTCATACACCGTTAATACAGAACCGTTGTGCTTCACGTCGCAGCAGGACGGCAGCACGATCGGGATGATGTCGGTACTTGCGGACAAGCCGAATCTCGAATATTCGAGTGACCGCCTCAACTGGCAGGCGTGGACGTTCAGCGGCAACGACACCGCGGCACTGACGCTTGACGAGGGCGAGAAAATCTACGTCAGAGGTTCGAATAAAGCACTCTCGTTTGCAATTGCCAACTACAGCCAATTCGTGATGACCGGCAAGATTGCCGCCAGCGGTAACATCAACGCACTGATCGAAACCGAATCACTATCACTCGCGAAATACTGCTACCACTTTTTGTTCTGCGGCTGCACTTCGCTGGTCACCGCCCCGGAACTGCCCGCCACAACGCTCGCACCAGGCTGCTATGAACATATGTTCAATGGCTGCACTTCGCTGGCCACCGCCCCGGAATTACCGGCAACCACGCTCGCGAAATACTGCTACAGCTATATGTTCTGCGGCTGCACTTCGCTGGTCACCGCCCCGGAACTGCCCGCCACAACGTTGGAATCGTTATGCTACTCCAGTATGTTCTCCGGCTGCACGGCGCTGAACAGCGTCACGGTGGGCGCGATGTCCTGGGACTTTGCCCCCAACGGTTGGCTCGATGGAGTGGCAGCATCGGGCACGTTCACGAAGCCCGCAGGCACGGACATACCAACAGGTACGGACGGTATTCCGAACGGCTGGACGGTCGTTAACGTGTAGAAACATACAGCGGGAAGCCCGTTTATTTCCAACAACAAATAAAATAAAACAAAAATGGCAAAGAAAGACAGCAAAAAATTCAGAGAGACTATCAAAGAGATGGCGGAACGCTGCCGGGCAAGGCTCGAAGAGCGTCGAAGACGCAAATAGGACGCAAATTTAAAAAAACAAAGCCATGCCCCACACCGTCACCGTTTCCACCGACTCTGAGACCCGCGACTACCAAGTCCCGGCATCCATCTCCGAACTCAGCGGCGCGCAGCTCATCGAGGCGGCGCGCCTCCTGATGGGCGGCACACCCGATATGGCCGTGCTGACCGGCATCCCGGCTGACGCGTGGGCGGATATGGGCGCGTTCCAGAAGTTCGCCGTGCGCGAACTGTTCGACTTCGTCAATGCCCAGTCCGTGCGCGAGGCGGCCTTCAAGGAGTGGAAAATCCCCGAAATCAACGTGGGCGGCACCGTCTATTACGGCCCTACCTCCAACTTCGGCAACATCTCCTGGGGCGAGTTCGTGTATGCCGACCAGTGTA
>JAZRYT010000145.1:0-26019 GCA_045600905.1 Bacteroidales bacterium | reverse complement strand
GAATTCAAGTAGTTTCATACATCAATTTTTGAGCCGCGAAAATACTAAATATTAGTGGGAAATCCAAGAAAAAAATCACTTTTTTGCGGATAATCATTTCTTTAATATGTTTTATATCAGAGAATTTGCTGTTTTTTAGCTTTCGTTTTATGATAGACAATATTTGTTGCTATTTCTCATGGGAGAATATGAGTCGTTATTAGCTGAAAGACTATATTTAGTATCTTTGCAACCTTAAAAATGTCCGTATGAAAAACCTTTTCACCCTCATTCCCTTAATGCTCGCATTCACCTTCTGTCTGGCGCAGAACGTATGCGATACCATTCACGTGGCACATTACGATCTTCATCTCAATGTGCTGGATTTCACGAACAAAACTATCGATGGCTACGCCGACTTGACCGTGGTTACCAAAGCCCCGACATTGTCTCAGTATGTACTCGATTTGCAAAGCCTTACAGTTGACTCCGTCTTTGTTGGTGCCCAGCCCGTAACCTTTAGCCAAGATGGTTATAAAGTGTTTGTCAACCATAATAGCAATCAGAATGATACGGCCGTGGTGCGCGTCTATTATCACGGAACCCCCATTTCGGAAACGCGTTGGGGCGGCTTCTATTTCTCAGGACAGTTTTGCTACAATATGGGTGTGGCCTTTGACTATCAGCCTCATAACTTCGGTCGTTGCTGGTTCCCCTGTCTGGATGTTTTTACGGACAAGTCTTCCTATACGATGCATATCCGCACGGAGAACGGCAAAATGGCCGTCTGCGGCGGCGAGCTGACCGATTCTTTGACGCTGGCCGACAATACGCGCGTATGGACGTGGCAGTTGGACGAACCGATACCCACGTACCTGGCTTCTATGGCCGTCGGCCCGTACATCCTATATGCTGATACTTTTCAGGGAATGGAGAGAACGATTCCCATTAACATCTATGCTCAACCCAACACTATCAACAAGGTGGCCGGATCATTTGTGCATCTGAAGGAAATATTGCGGATGTACGAACAACTTTTCGGACCATATCGTTGGAGTCGTGTCGGTTATGTGGCGGTCAACTTCTCGAGTGGTGCGATGGAACACGCCACCAACATAGCGTACCCCAATGCGGCTATTACCGGCACGACGGCGAACCAATCTCTGTATGCGCACGAACTCTTCCACCATTGGTTCGGCGATTTGATAACCTGTAACAGGGCAGAGGAAATGTGGATAAATGAAGGCTTTGCCACCTATTCGGAAGCTCTCGTGGAAGGTTTGACAGGTGATGAAAATGCCTATTTGGATTATATTCGCGATATGCACCGCTCAACGCTGAAGAATATTGTTGGCGATGATGGCGGCCATTATGCCTTGGACAATGTGCCACAAGAGGTGACATACGGTACACATTCCTATGACAAAGGTTCCCTGATAGTGCACTCTTTGCGCAGTTATATGGGCGATTCCCTTTTCTTTGGCGGCTTAAAAAGTCTGCTGAACCATTTTGCCTATCAAAATGTCTCTTCAGAAGAAATGTTCGATTACCTGTCTCAAGTGACGGGATTGCCTTTGCACGATTTTTACGAAGGTTGGGTCCACAATCCCGGATTCCTGCATTTTTCCATTGATTCTATTGTCCCGTTGCAGAATAACGATTATCGTGTCTATCTGCACCAGAAATTGTTGGGCGGCACGAATTTCGCCAATAACAACAAAGTAGATTTGACGTTCGTGTCTGCCAATCTCGAGTTTTATACCGTCGAGAACGCGATGTTCTCCGGCGAATTCGGGACCGTGGATGTGACCTTGCCGTTTGTTCCAGTTCTGAGTATGGTGGATTATTATGAGAAATTGACGGATGCCACTGTGGATTACGCGAAAACTTTGGCTTCTGGCGATAACTTTTCGTGTGGGGAAGCCTATTGTTCCGCCCGTCTGGATCTATTTCCGGATTCTGTCTTTGTGCGCGTGGAACACAATTTGGTCGCTCCAGATGAGCCCCAGCAGTATCCCGACGGCATTTACCGAATGGCCGATAACCACTATTGGACTATTGGTTTGGCATACGACAATATGGTTAATACTATTCCGCAGGGCTATCTTCAATTCCGCTATCAGGGAGGAACAACCACAAATATGGACTATGCGTTGATGAACGGTTACAATGCGGAAAATCTCAAATTGCTGTATCGTCCGACAACAGGAACGCCGTGGCGCGTTGTTTCCACCACGCGCACGGGTAGTCCGGTGGCGGGAAACTTGAAAACTGAAAACCTGCTTCCCGGACAATACTGTCTGGCAATCGGTGATCCTACGGCCAGTGTGGAACAATATTCCCAAACACTGTCATTTCATCTTTATCCCAATCCTGTAAGCAGCAAACTGAATGTCTGGTTGGATGGCTCAGAAGGAACGATTAAGGCCGTTGTGTGCGATACAACCGGAAAGAAGTTGAAATCGCTGAATATGAAAAACGGAGACAACCATATAAATGTCAGCAATCTTCCCGCCGGTGTGTATTACATCGGCATAAAAGACAGCAAAGGCCGCGTCTCTGCGAAGAGCTTCGTTAAAGAGTAGTTTGGAAGTTAAGATGTTAAATTGTATGCTGTAATACCTTTATGGTAGGACTCTTTGTGTTTTAACTTTTTGATTTTGAGTAGCATAATGGCTACTCTTCCAGAGAGTACGGCTTCTCCGTAAACCACTGTTTGTTGGGCGTGCTGCCCATCTCGAACAGGAGTTCGCCGCCATTCATAATCTGGTCGTAGGTGATGTAGCACTTGTGCAACGGTACGTTGTTTAATTTGACGGATTGGATGTAGCAGTTTTCGTCGCTGACCTTCGGGGCGCGGATAACCAAGGTTTTGCCATTTTGCAGGTTCAACTTGATTTCGGGCAGGTAGGGTGCGCCAATGACGTATTGGCCGCTGGACGGGCAAACGGGGTAGAAGCCCATCGCGGAGAAGATGTACCACGCCGACATTTGTCCGCAATCGTCGTTGCCACACAAACCGTCGATGTTGTTCCGATACATCTTGTTCATCACCTCGCGCACGCGGTACTGCGTCTTCCAGGGCTGGGAGGTCCACATATAAAGGTACGGGATGTGGTGGCTCGGCTCGTTGCCGTGTACGTAGCCGCCCAACATACCCTCGCGCGTCACGTCCTCTGTGGCGGCAAAGAACTCGTCGGGGACGTACATCTCAAAGAGGGTGTCCAAACGGCTGATGAACGTTTTCTCACCGCCCATAATTTTGATGAGCCCGTTCACATCGTGCGGCACGTAGAACGAATAGTTCCAGCTGTTGCCTTCGATGAAGCCCTCGTTGGAGGTGGAAAGCAGGTCGGCGGGCATCTTCCAACTGCCGTCCTCGTAGCGTGCCTGCGCAAAACCGGTCTTCGGGTTATATACATTCTTGAAATTCAAGGCCCGCTCGCGGTAGTGCTCTTTCAAGTCTTCGTGGTAAGAGGAAATTTTGCCTTTGTCGATGAGGTTGTAAATTACCCAGTCTTCGTATGCGTTCTCCAGGGTTACAGATGTGCCGGTAGGGGAGAGATTGTAAGGCACATAGCCGATTTTTTTATACACGCCGGTGTGGTCGTAGTAATCCGTGTTGGCGCTGTTGAGGAGATACTCTATGGAGTTGATAAGTGCCAAATTCATTTTAGGCTCCGAGTGGAATTTCGTACGGAAGCTGGTCATATAGGCGTCAGCTACGGCGGAAACACCGTGATAGCCGATCATACACCAGTTCTCGTTGCCGTTGTGGCTCCAGATGGGCAGGATGTGGTGTACGCTCTGCTCGGCGTGGTCAATCATTGAGGAAACCATATCGGCGGCCCTTTCCGGAGCGATGATGTTGAGCAGCGGATGCTCGGCGCGGTAGGTGTCCCACAAGGAGAAAACCGTGTAGTTGGTATAACCTTCCGTGTTATAGTGGATGTTGTGGTCAACGCCGCGATACTGCCCATCTACGTCCTGATAAACGGACGGGTTAATCATCGTGTGGTAGAGCGAGGTGTAGAACATCGCCAATTGGTCTTCGTTGCCTTGGGCTTCAAAAGTGCCTAAATGCTCTTTCCAAGCATTTTGTGTCTCGTTGCGAAGTTCGTCAAAAGTTTTGAAGATGTCATATTCGGTACTTTGGAATGAGGTACCTTCCGATTTTTCAGTACAAGTTTCGTCGTAAAGGTTTCTGAGCGCGCCGTCAGTGCTTACGGCCGACAGGGCTACTATCACTTGCAGTTCGGGGTTGTCTTCTTGTGCAAACTCAAACCAGCAAACCATTTTGCGGCCGGCCATTTCGGGAAAGTCGTGGTTTACATCGAAGCGCCCCCAAAAGCCGTTGTAACCCCTTTTGTCGAAATCCTCGTATCCGAAGTTCATCACCGGCTTGTTGAAGTGGATGGCGAAGTAGGTGTAGTTCTCGCGGGCCCAACCGGAAGTGATGCGGTAGCCGGTCAGGGTGTACGGGTCTTCCAAACGCACGGAGGCCCACAGCACTTTGCCGTCGTAATTGTAGAGTGCATGGTTGAGGTCGATAATCAGTTTCTGGTCTGCCGTGTCGGGGTAGGTGTATCGGTGGATGCCGCAATGCTCGGTTGCGGTCAGCTCAACCAGGATGTCGTCGTCAGCCAAGCGCACTTTGTAGTAGCCGGGCTCGCACACCTCAGTCTTGTGGCTGAAGCGGGAACGGTAGCCGCTGTCGGGATTGTCGGCGGTGCCGGGGTGCAGTTGCGTTTCGCCGGTATAGGGCATCAGCAGGATGTCGCCCAAGTCGGAATGCCCGGTGCCGCTGAAGTGGGTGTGGCTGAATCCCACGATAGTTCTGTCTTTGTGCTGGTAGCCGGCGCAGTGGTCGTAAACGCGGGGTTGGTATTGTCCGTTGATGTTGTGCGGAATGGTGTCCGTGTCCGGACTTAGTTGGATGCCGCCGAAGGGATGGCACGCGCCCGGGAAGGTGTGCCCCATACCATTGGTCCCAATAATGGGGTCAACATAGATGGAGTAGTTGTGAAGGTGTTTTTCGGCATCTTTTTTCTCATCGTAATCTGTGGAATCGATGTCTTGAGCTAAGAGAGAAACTGCGCAACAGACTGTAGCTAAAAGGATAAAGAATATTTTTTTCATACCATTTTTTTGAGAGAGGCAAAAGTAAGAAAAAGAAGGATGTGTGGGGATTGGGAAATTCGGAAAAAAGTGTATTTTTGCGCCCTCCAAAAAAAGCGGATATGGCGTAATTGGTAGCCGCGCTAGACTTAGGATCTAGTTCCTTTGGAGTGGGAGTTCGAGTCTCCCTATCCGCACCAACAAAGCTCCGAATTTTCGGGGCTTTGTTCGTGTCTTGTTGGCAGCAAAAGAAATATTGTCTCCAGATGCTATAAATTTAATCCTTTTGAATGTTCTTTTTCCCCCTTCACTTTGCTGAGGATAGTTTTCTTACCCTCGAAGAATTGATTTCACGGTGACTGGGGTACGGTCGTGTATTTGTTTGATTCTGTAAATTAACTATTGGCTTGAAAATAAAAAAAATAGTAATATGAATAAAATTTACTGTAATTTTTATATTTTTGCCGCGTTTTTGAAACTTGTATGTATCTGTATTTTGATTACGTTTTTTTGTTTTATGAGGATTAATATTAATAATACGATTATTAAAATAGTTTAAAATGGAAGAAACTACAATAGATAGAAAAGAAGCTCTTTCTTTGGATCAGATAAGAGAAGTGCTGTCCAAAGCATCCTTAATATTGCTTCAATCAGAAGAAAATAGAAGAACCGACTATGAGCGTTTTCAGGCTGAATATGCCAAACGCCAGGCTGAATATGCCAAACACCAGGCTGAATATGCCAAACGTCAGGCTGAATATGCTAAACGCCAGGCCGAATACGAAAAGAGTCGTATAGCTGAGCAGGAAGCCTATGAGAAACGTAAGGCGGAATATGAGCAATGGCGCAAAGCGGAACAAGAAGCGTATGACAAGCGGCAAGAAAAGGCGGAAAGACAGATGGAGGAATTGCGTCAGCAAATGCGAGAGACCGACCGAAAGGTCAAGGAAGTGTCAACCAAATATAGCTCCCAAATGGGTCACGTGGTGGAGGGACTGATGGAACCATCCGCATTGGCGCTATTTCAACAGGTCGGTTTTGATCTGTGCAAATGCTGGAAAGGGATGAAGGGTAAACGCAAAGATATAGGCTTGGAAATGGAGGTGGATTTGTTTCTGCACGACACCTCGGATGCGGTAGCGGTGGAAGTGAAGACGAACTGCCGCAGAGATGACATCGACCATTTCATCAAGCAGATGGATAAGTTTGCCGCTGTTTTCCCAGAGTATGCAGGCGTGAATGTCTATTTGGCAATGGCTGCCATCAACTATGATTATGACTCGGACAAATACGCAGCCGAACAGGGAGTGTTCGTTATCCGAGTCTCTGATGAGGCTTTTACTTTGGACTCAGCGCAAAAGGAGAATATGACCTATTACTGTTTGGGAGAATGCAGACGCGGGAAAGGCAATTGTGAATAATGAAGTTATGAGACGCGTCTTTTTTAAGTCCTCTCTAAAAGTCCGATTATCTTTCACAAAACGCACCACCAAAGCTCCGAATTTTCGGGGCTTTTTTTATTGCGCTTTTGAAAAATCCCAAAAACCGAGTTGTCGCTATGCTTTTTGAAAAAATAGGTGGCGATAACTCCTTTTTTTGTATCAACCGCCTCATCGCCATATTCCGAGAACTCCCGATAAATGCTGCACAATAGTTGATTGCTGTTTTGCGACGATTGGATTTTGTCAACGAATATGTTGACAAAAAATGTATTTTTGCAACCTGATTGCAAATAGATTATGAAGCAGAGTCTGGGAAGTTTCTTGTCTGGTTTGATGGCGAAAAACACTTTCAGCCAGGCGTTTGTTGCGCGTGAAATTGGAATCTCACGGCAGCAGTTGAACTATATTATGCGCGACCAACGCGATGTAACGTTGCCGGTTGCTTTGAAATTGGAATCCCTTTTCGCACTCCAGGAAGGCGCTATTCTTCGTGTTCAAAATGATTTTAAGATACAGCAATATAAAAATGAAGTCAAGCAGCAGTTGTTTGACAAACTTATGCAGGCAAATGCCTTTTGGTCGTATGACAATGTTTCCATAGAACAACTTTCTGACGAATTGCTGATAGAGAAGGTCTTTGTGCATTTGGATATGGATGATATCGCGAAACTTTTCATCTTGTATCACAAGGCATACGTGAGAAAAGTATGGCAGGAAAATATGGCGATTAGTGGCGACTACCTTTTCGACCTGAACGTGATGATTGCCCTCTATTATTTTAATATCAAAAAGCCGGAGAAATTTCTTCGTCAGCAGGAACAGAAACATTTGAAAAAACTATTAAATAATGCGTAAAGGACTTACTTCCAATATTGAATCCATTATTGATCAGGTGGCGCAATTGGATTGTGTGAAGAATTACACGCTTTGCGGTGGCACTGCTTTGGCCATACAGTTAGGCCATCGTATCAGCGAAGATCTGGACTTTATGATGTGGCGCATTTCAAAAGAGGAAAAGCCTGAAGTGGATTGGCCAAACATCGAGCAGGAAATTCAGGACAAAATAGGTCCGATAGAACACCGTGACATCTTAGGCTTTGACCAGGTGATGTTTGTGGTGAAAGGTGTAAAAATATCCTTTTTTGTAAGCAATAATTTTTCACCGGTGAACGAAAGAATCCCATATCAGGGAAATATTGTTTTGGCGGACATTCCTTCTATTTTGGCAATGAAAATTGAAGTTATGCTGCGCCGTATGAAGTATCGTGATTATTACGATATTTATTCTATAGTGCAATCAGGATTCTCTCTAAAAGACGGAATAGAGGCTGCAGTGAAATACTCAGGCTTCAAATTGAGCACTAAAGCAGCGACTATAATGCTCTCTTCCAATAAAATACCGAAAGATGCCAATTTCCAACAGATGCAGCCGATTTACGATGTGACTGTGGAGCAGATGCGAAACTATTTGATTGACAAATTGAAATAACATCCCAAACAAATCAAACGCTTCGTTTTTAATGAAATTTCGGGGGAATCGTGGATTTTGATAAAATAAATTTCGGGGGAATCGGGATTTTTGTATTTTTGCAGCCGTTTTTAGGAATGGAAACTATGATGCAAAAAACATTCAAACGTAAGATTTACAGTCAGATGCTCGCTTGGAAAGCGAAAAGCAATGGCCGGACTGCTCTGTTAGTTGAAGGAGCACGAAGAGTAGGAAAGTCAACAGTGGTGGAAACCTTTGCCAAAAACGAGTATGATTCCTATATCTTAATCGATTTCAACATTGTCCCTCAGACGGTCATAAATCTGTTTGAGAACCTAATGGATTTGGATTATGTGTTCCTTTACCTGCAAACGGTTTTCCATAAAACTTTGGTTGAACGGAAGTCGGTGATTGTCTTTGACGAAGTCCAAAATTGTCCCAAAGCCCGACAGTCTATCAAGTATTTGGTGGCAGACGGCAGGTATGACTATATTGAAACGGGTTCCCTGATTAGCATTAAGAAGAGCACCGCCTCCATCACAATTCCCAGCGAGGAGGATCGCATCAGTATGTTCCCGATGGATTATGAGGAGTTCCGTTGGGCCTTGGGCGACAAGGCAACGATTCCTCTGCTTCGAACGTTTTGGGACAAGCGTCTTGCCCTAGATGCGGCGCATCGTTCCGCCCAACGGGACTTGCGGCTCTATATGTTGGTAGGTGGTATGCCGCAGGCTGTCAATGCCTATCTTGACACCAATAATTCCCAAGAGGTAGATGAGGTGAAGCGGAAAATCCTGCAATTATATGAAGATGATTTTCTTAAAATAGATCCGTCTGGGAAAGTCTCCAAGCTTTTTCGGTCCATTCCTGCCCAACTAAGCAGAAATAGTTCTCGATATGTGCCATCTGCTGTTTTGGGCGAAGTGGAGGAATCGCAGATGGTGACGGCTCTTCACGCACTCGAAGACAGCAAGACCGTCAATCTCGTTTACCACTCCGATGATCCCAATGTGGGAATGGGACTGACTAAGAATTTGAACAAATTCAAATTGTTTGTAGGGGATACGGGGCTTTTTGTCACCTTGGCATTCTGGGATAAAAGTTTTACGGAAAACATCATTTACGAAAAACTGCTCTCAGACAAACTGCCTGCCAATATGGGGTATATATACGAAAACTTGGTGGCGCAGATGTTACGAGCTGCCGGAAACGAGTTGTTTTATTTTACCTTTCAAAAAGATGAAAAACATTACTATGAGGTTGATTTCCTGCTTTCTCGAGGCTCGAAAATCATACCAATAGAAGTCAAAAGTTCCGGCTACAATACCCACGCTTCGTTGGATGCCTTTTGTGCAAAATACCCGTCTCGAATAGGAACACGATACCTGTTATATACGAAGGATTTACGGCAGGACGGGGAAATCCTTTTGGTACCCGTTTATATGACGCCTTTTTTATAAAAAAAAGACATTAGTGATTCACGAATTTCAACTATGACCCTTTGGAACATTTACCATAATGACATTCCCGACTTTGTGCAGCGCATTGCCGCAACTGCCCCGATGCGCCGCCTGCAGCAGGTGGGTATGAACTGCGGCTGCGAATATACGTCGTTTAAGACTTTCGAACTGGCGGAGCCCTACTCGCGTTACGAGCACAGCGTGGGCGCAGGCCTCATCGTGTGGCACTTCACCCACGATGTGCAACAGTCTGTCGCCGCACTGCTGCACGACGTTGCCACGCCGGCATTTGCCCACGTGGTCGATTTTCTGCACAACGACCACGAACGTCAGGAATCTACCGAGGACCTGACGCTGGCAACTATCCAGTCGTGTTCGGAACTGGTGTCCATCTTGGCCGAGCTGTCGCTGTCGCCCGAGGATGTCGCCGACTACCACATCTTCCCCATTGCGGACAACGATACGCCGCGGCTCTCCTCTGACCGTCTCGAATATACGATGGGCAACATCGTGAACTTCCGGCTGGCCTCGCGCGAGCGGGTAGGGGAGCTGTACCGCAATCTTTGCGTCGGCACCAATGAGGAGGAAAATTCCGAGATTATGTTCGCGGATGCGGAACTGGCATCGGCGTTCGCCCGACTTTCGCTGCACTGCTCCAAAATTTACGTCAGCGACGAGGATCGCTATGCCATGCAGCGCCTGGCCCTGCTGCTGAAAGAGGCCATCGGGCGCGGTGTCATTGCCGAGCCAGATCTGATGTTGTCAGAGCCAGATATCATCGCCAAGCTTACAACTGATAAGGATATGGCGGAACAATGGATGTGCTACCGTTCACTCAGCGAGATTATGGCGGGTGAGCCTGGCCCGGACGCTTTGAAAGTGCCGGCCAAAAAGCGCTGTATCAATCCATACGTTCACGGTTGCGGGCGCGTGACGGACTACGATGAAGCCTATCGCATCGCCTTGAAGGAGTTCCAAAACTATTCCTTCGATTATTGGATTTCAGCGAATTGATGTTTGTAGAAAGGGACCAAATAGGACTAACAATGCAATGTCTATTTCTCTATTTTTGCAGTTCGAAAAATAGTGCAAATCGTAATTCCAGATTGATAATTGTTTGAATATAAAACAAAATGAGAAAAAAATACAAATCAGATGGCACAATACGAGAATGAAATATTGATTCTGAAAGATATGATTGAACAGTCGGTGTCTCGCAAAATCCAAACACCTGCCGATTTCCAGTTTCTTACCGGCGTGATTCAGGAACGCTGTAAAGAAACTTTGGGCGTTACCACGCTGAAACGCCTTTGGGGCTATATCGAAGGTTACGATACAACACGTGTCTCCACGCTTTCTATTCTTGCGCGCGCCGTGGGTTTCCGCGACTGGGACGACTTTTTGGCCAACTACCAGCAGGATGGCGAGTCTTCACAGTGGGTGTTCGGCCGCACACTGTTGGCTACGGATATCCCCGTGGACAGTAAGGTGAAAATAACCTGGGCCCCAGACCGCCGTGTGTCGCTCAATCACTTGGGTGATGGCAGGTTCGAAGTTCTTGCGTCTGAGAATTCCAAATTGAAAATCGGAGATAGGTTCCACTGTTCCTGCTTTGTGATAGGACAGCCGTTGTATTTGGACAACTTCGTTCGTGGCAATAACGTGCCGACACTCTTCATTGTGGGCAACAAGGGCGGATTGACCAACATAACGAAATGCTGAGGTGTGCCCGACGATGTTGACTCTGAGGCAAATCTAGGCAAATAGAAGTGAATGCCAATTGGGCGTTTGTGCTACTTCATAACATTCATAAGAGTGTCCGTTACTGCTTTCATCTTATTGTAGTAGATGAGGTTATAGGCATCTTCTAACTTTTTGTCCATAGCGGCAATCTGCGGATGCTTTCGTTTTACGTCTTTTAAGATGCTCTTCTGACGTTCGTGATAAGTGCTGTTTGTGGGCACTTTGTAGGCATAGTCTGCATATCCGGTGCGTTTGTCATTGGCTGCAAAGTAGGCATCCCAGAAGGACTTGTAAATGGTGTCAATGCACTTTTCGATTTGTTGGAGCGCGGCTGGAGAAAGCTCGACTTCTTTTTCCGGAACAGTTGTAGCGACGGGTGCGGGAACAGTCGTTTGAATCTCATTTCGAGGAACGCGTATGGTGTCTGTGGCGGATTCTGATGCTGTTTCCGAGGAAACTCGCGGCATCGGCTGTTTGTTGGTGGTTCGAAGTGTGGTTAGAAATAGGACGATTGTGATGCAAATGAAAAACAGGAGGGCGCAGACACCTGTAATAAGAAACTGCCTTTTGCCTTGCGTCAGCTTCTCAACAATAGCATTCGCATTTGGCAGTCTCTTTTCGCGGTCGTAGCTGTCGCACCAGGAAATAACCGTTCCCCATTTTCCATACCAAATCGGCAGAACTTGCTTTAAAATCTTCGCAAAGGAGTATAGGTCGGCGCGTGCGTCAATCTTCACATCCCCTTTGATTTGCTCGGGGGCCATATATTTGGGTGAGCCGGCCGGCTGCTTGAGCACGGCAAAGGTGTCGCTGTCAGCCAATCCGAAGTCTATGATTTTGACATTGTGTCCGTTATGTGTGATGAGGATGTTGTCGGGCTTGAGGTCGCGGTGAACAATCTGCTTGCCGTGGTAATAGGCCATTGCGTGCAGCAGTTGGTCGGCGATGGCGTTGCGCGTGAGCAGTGAGGGCTTCCCCTTTAGAAACTCCTTGAGTGTGATGCCGTCCACATATTCCATAATGATGCAGGGACCTGCCACCGGGTCGGTTTCGAAACTGTAGGTGCGTGCGATGTTGGGATGGTCCATCTGGATGCCCAACTCGAATTCCTTGGTCAGCAATTCCCGATAGATGGCCTCGTTTCGGTGCTCGGGACGCAATCCTTTGAGTACGAACCATTTGCCGTAACGCTGTGCCTTGAACAAACAGTTGAAACCCGATGACGGGATTTCCGTGTACTGTGTGAACACATTGGAAATGTTTTCCACAGATGAGGTGATTTCGCCGGAAGATGAGGATTCGAGAGAGGACATAATAGTTGTCTCGTTTTAGGGCGGCGAAAATAATATTTTTATGCTGATAGCTTTATTCTAATAGCATAATTTATTTTGTCGAAGGGGGCATCGTATAATTTAATACTTTTGCATCTCTAAAATTTAAACTTTCCATTGCGCGCAATTGTCTAAGCCGCCGTGTCTTAAAAAAAAAGCACTTTTTAACAAAACTCATCAATATGAAAAAGCTTATCTTAATCGCTTGTGTGTTGTTGGCCGTATGCGCTTCCTGCAATCAGAAGGATGTGCTGAAGGAACTCACATTGCGAGAGAAAATGAATGAGAAAGTGTCCGAGCTTACGGAAATGAACGAGCTCGGCACGGTCGAGTACAAGGTGACCAAAGTGGTCAAGGCCTCCGATGACCCCAAGTGGTATCAATTCGGCGACCGCAAAATCCTCTTCCAATGTACCGCCTATCTGAAGGCCGGTATTGACCTGAGCAAATTCGACCCTTCCTTGGTGAAGGTGAACGAATCCGATAAATCTGTGGTAATCACGTTGCCGAAAGCCGAACTGCTCTCATTCAACATTCCGCCAGATGAGGCAAAGTTGGCTTACGAAAAAGTCGCCTTGACACGCTTCAACTTCACCGCCCAGGAACGCAATCTTCTGCTGCAACAGGGCGAGGAGGATATACGCAAGGATGTGCCGAATATGGGAATCCTGCAGGATGCCGAGAAAAATGCCACGTCTTTTTTCAAATCCCTGCTCTCCCAGATAGGTTTTGAAACCGTAACCGTAAAATTTGTGTAGCCATGAGAAAGTTCAGAAATAGTTTATACAGATTGCTCCCCTTCATTGCCTTGGTGGCTTTGATTGCGGTTGGGGCTGCGCTACTTTATTTGAAGTTCAAACCCAAAGAGGATGTTTTGGTGATAGACGAAACCGCCAATATCGTGACGGAAATCCGTAAGATTTCGGAACTGACGACGGCCTGCTATTATGAAGATGTGATTCTGAAAGACAAGAAGGCCAGCTCTTCGGTCGCCGGCAAAGTCGTGAACAGCTTTGGCAAGAAAAACGAGCCCATTATGGAAGATGAAATCGTCATTGTGGCCAGCGGCAATGTCCGTGCCGGCTTCGACCTTTCCAAATTGACGACAAAAGACGTCGTGGTTTCCGATTCTCTGCTGGAAGTCACACTGCCGAAGGCGGAAATCTTAGATGTCATTGTCAATCCTTCCAACTTCGACATTTACATTGAAGACGGTCACTGGACGCACGAGCAGGTGACCAAGGTGGAGGACCGCGCTATGAACCGCATTCGTCAAGATGCTGTCAATGACGGCCTGCTGCAGCACGCCACCGAATTGGGCATCGCCAAGTTGACGGAGATGTTCAAGACATTCGGCTACAGCGAAGTGGTCGTGAAAGTAAGAAAATAGTCCATTGACTCTTTTATACAATGAGGGCGGGGCGCTTTGAAGTGCTCCGCCCTCATTCGTTTGTGTCGAAAACAGACTGGTTTTGTGTCTTTGAAGATTAGGACCAAATAGGACTAAACTGTCTATTTATCAAGTGTTTATTTTTGCCGCCAGAAAAAAGTCAGTTAGTTCTTTGACATCTTAAGAAAAGGGGAAACCATCCCGAAGCGAACACAATCCGCGCCGTGGTGCTGAAAACTTTCTGCGAAAAATGTTTGAAGAATGGAGTGTGATAAAGAATTTGTGCGATAGGTGCCGCTTGCTTGTCGCTTTTTCCTGTTGTGCTTTCGGGTTTTGCTCGAGCCTTTTTGAGGGATAGAAATGCAATCCGCGACTTTTTTTGTGCGCGAAGATTAGGGTGATTAAATTTAAAGTAATATGCAGAATATAAAATTAGCAAAGGAATTCAGACAACAGATGCAAGATGAAACTCTGTGCGTAGAATCACGTCCAGGTGTTTGCCGATGGTGGTTCCCAATCCAAAAAGCAACAGAGATTATGTGCCTTTCAAAACAGGAACTTGCCTATGAAAAATTGTCAGTTCTGTTGAATATTACTAAAAGCAAAACAGTGTCGGCTCTGAGAATGGCCGAACGGAAAGCCATAAGAACTAATTTGAAATTCAATGATCGAATGATGAGTTGATGTAAATATAACTTGAATTCGGCAATTATGTGTGTTTGCCGCGACGTTCACTTTGAATTTTGGCTAATGGACTTCACGAAGTTCAGAGAACGGCGCGAAAATGTTAAAAATAGAAGTCCCCTTAAATAAACATTAATAATCGTTATTATGGAATCAAACAAAATCAGTACGATTTGTCTGCAAATGCAGGACAAGTTAGATCCTATGGGTCTTACAACGTTAAGAAATGCGTTAGAAAAAATGGACGATGACAAATATGATGTCGTTATAGCTTCATGTGCGAAACTGAAAGATCCGACAGCTGTTTTTCTTCTTTCATTCTTTTTAGGTGGATTTGGAGTTGATAGGTTTGTTACTGGAAGGGTTGGCAGTGGTGTTTGCAAGCTTATTTTCGGTTGTCTCACTCTTGGCATCTGGTGGCTGGTGGATGTTATAAAAGCCAAAGATAAAACAAGAGAATACAATTCGTTAAAGATTGCCAAAATGCTTATCTCTATGTAGATAGTCTGAACATTTATATTTGAAAGAAGTAGATGCTCTTAATGCACATTGACGAAAAAGATGATTGGGAGTAGCAATTTCTTTCAGTAAAATGCTCTTAAAATTCATTGAGAAATAATTCTCAAATAATAATTCATATAATTATATAAACATAAATTTAGTATTTATTAAAACAAAAAGTTATGAAAAAGAATTTAAAGATGTTATTGTCAGCCATCGTAATTTTATCAACATTGCTGCTCGTTTCTTGTGGAAGCAAACAATTATCAAAAATCACATTGAATGAAGATTTAGATTATATTGTAGATGTACTTGCATGGGGGGACGAAGAAGATTTTTTTGAACCGGTACAGGGAACTTATTCTTTGATGAAAAATGATGATAGAATGGAGATTACCATTGAGTTTGTCAAAACTAAAAAGAATAATAGTTCAAAATATACAGTCGAATCTTTTTCTCTGATACCTGAAGATAGCGATGAACATTCAATTATGATAGATGGTAAAGAGGTTGAGTTTCAAGCCTTGGACAGACAAAAAAAAGCAGATGAATTGTTTAACGCTGCTGTCGGTGACAAGGTGAAAGTCACATTTACTTATATCCCTAAGGATAAGGATGCTCAAACTAAAATAATTGAAAATTTTGTTACATGTTCTGTAGAATTGGATATAGAAGAGGTTGAAGATGAAAATGAAGAAATAGTTAGTAGCAATGGGGAAGCTGATGTGGATGCCTTATTGAATGAATTGGAAGGCATGCTCAATCGTTTGGCATCAATGGATGATTTAAGTGACGAATATGATGAGGTAGAAGATCAGATTATGAATCTCATGGATAAAATTGAAGGTTTGGACATGTCAAGTGCTCAAGAAAGCAGGTATGATAAACTTGATGACAAATTTGATAGAATATAAATATTATTGTCAGTTTTTAGAAATAATCGGCCAACTTACAGTTCCTTAGCTGCTTCAAGATCATCCTGTCGTCCGTCTTTTGTATAGCTATTTGGACAGGCGGCTGTATGGTGGCATCCTCGAAAATGATGTTTCTCATTACGGAAATTCCGTTACGGAGAAACCGTAATGTTTATGATGGTGCAATCGTCGGGGCGAATCCACATTCGCCCCGACGACTAAACTGTCTATTTATCAAGTGTTTATTTCTGCTGCCAGAAAAAAGTCAGTTAGTTCTTTGACATCTCAAAAAGGGGAAACCATCCCGAAGCGAACACAATCCGCGCCGTGGCTTGAAAACTTTCTGCGAAAAATGTTTGAAGAATGAAGGTAATAATGATTTTATTGTATATTTGCCGCCTGTTTGTCGGAAACGGCAAGCACTCGTTCTTTAGAATATATTTCGTAAACGCTTTTTACTTCGTCAAAGGAAAATCTACCAAATTTAACTACAGCGAAAATTGTTAAGAAAGCACATTTAAGGAGTGATTTGCGCCTGCATCAGGCGTGGATTGTTTTTTCTATTGTGCTTTCGGGTTTTGGTAGAGCCCTCTTTGACGGATAGAAATACACTCCGCGCCTTTTTTTGTACCCGGAAAATTACTGTACCTGACTAAATGAACTGTACTTTGCTTGATGGGAGATAGGACCGCCCGAATTTTTGAGGATAAAGAATCGTAGCCCATACCTTTTAATAAGACTAATATTTTTATAAATTAATTTTAATTCTCAAATTATGAAAAAAAATCTACTATTTGTTTGTTTGCTGGCAGTGTCAGCCGTAATGTTTTCCAGTTGTTCAACTGAGGAGAGAGTTTCTGAGCCGTCAGGTTCCTATGTGAAATCAATTAAATTCACTTCCGTGGACAAGTTGTTCCAAATTCAACCCGGGAACACCTATGACGTGGTTGTGCAAACATTAGGTTGCGAGCCTTATAACATCCTGAGCAATCAAAAAGACGGCTATGCCATTTATGTTTACAAATACAAATTATTGGAACGCCAAATCAAGGCTGAAGATGTTGAAGTGCTCGACCAAAGAGGTGGCGAAACGGCCGGTGTGGAAGTGTACAACCCGAAAATCGAGGATGTCTATCTTGTTTTCAAGAATAACGTTTTGGAAAGTTTCATAACCAGTCAGGGTCGTCAAGAATCTGCTCAATTTGTGCTGATGAACAACACGTTGTACAAGATCACCAAAGAAAACGGCACGTATGAGATTCATGCCGAGATGGAAATGAAGGAACCGGAACCGCAGAAGGCTGACGAGCAAGAAGAAAAAGGAGCATTGCTTCCGTTTATGAATAAGAGCAAATAAATCTGTCTATTATGAAGATAATGAAACATTGGCCTGTCATCACTGGCAGGCCTGTGCTTGTTTTGGCATTGCTGCTAATTGGGGCGATGTCTTGTCTGCAAGCACAGAATATAAAGGAAAGCGATATCGAAGTCGTATATGTTCCCTCCGGCTCTTTTACGATGGGCTGCACCTATGAGCAGGGCAGCGATTGCAGTTATGATGAGAAACCTTCCCACCAGGTGCGCTTGGCCGCATACGCGATATCCAAATACGAAGTGACGCAAAAACTTTGGAAAGCGGTGATGGGCAACAACCCGAGCCGTGTTCAAGGTGACGACCTTCCAGTACACAATGTCACCTGGGAAGAAGTGCAAACCTTCATCGCTCGTTTGAACCAGATGACGGGTATGAATTACCGTCTGCCCACCGAGGCCGAGTGGGAGTATGCTGCCCGCGGCGGCGCTCAGGCGATGAGTTTCCAATACAGTGGGAATGCGGATTTGAATGTGGTGGGCTGGTATTCGGAAAATAGTGAGAGCAAAGTCCATCCGGTTGGTCTTAAGCAACCTAACGCCTTAGGACTTTACGATATGAGCGGCAATGTGTGGGAATGGTGCAATGATGTCTATGGCTTCTATTCCGATCAAGACCAGGAAAACCCACAAGGTCCGGAGAAGGGAGTCTCACGTGTTACGCGTGGCGGTTGCTATGCGGCACTGGCTAAGATGTGCCGAACCACCACCCGTAAGTCTTTGTACCAAGGCGGCAGTGACAATGCTACCGGTTTCCGTTTGGCCTTCACCGATGACCGTGAGGCAAGGGCCGCTGAAAAAGCAGAGCAAGAACGCATCGCCGCTGAAGAGGCTGCCGCCCGCGCCGAAGAGGAACGCATAGCCGCTGCCGAAGCCGCCAAGCAGGCCGAAAAGGAACGTGTGGCTGCCGAGAAGGCCGCTGAAGAGGAGCGTATCGCTGCTGAAAAAGCCGCTGCCGAAGCCGCAAAGCAGGCCGAAAAGGAACGCATAGCTGCTGAAAAGACCGCCGCTCACGACCAAAAAGTGGCCGACAGAAAAGAACGACTCGAGTCTATTCCGAGTTCTTTTCTCTTTACCGTTAACGGAGAGGTCTCCACGATGCCCCAGTGGGGCGCCGGTTTTAAAATCGGTACTATGAAGAACGTGGGCTGGTACTTCAGCGCGCTTTCCAATTTCAACTACAAGGGTATCTTCCATAATTTCAGAAATGGAGATGTGTACAATCTCACCGGCAATTCCAATTCCTCCTACGTGGAGGCCTTAATCGGCATCACCGCAAGACGCTACAAACCCGTTTCCTTCCACTTCGGTGTTGGTTTCAACTATCGTTCCTATACATTGGAAACCACACAAGGCTGGTTCAGCTACCCGAAAAATACCTATTACGGCCCCGCTGTGGCTACCGGCCTGATGTTCCATATCCACTCTTTCGTCTTCTCATTGGAAGGAATGGGGTCCTATAACCTCAATCCCAAATGCAAGCAGAAGTATGCAGTTGGAGGAAACTTCGGTATTGGTTTCTGCATTCCAACGAAAAAGAACAAATAACCACTAAGAAAATAGCAATATGATAAAGTATTTTCATCTTAGAAATATATTCGCGGTGCTTTTAATGACCGCTCTTTGTGCCACATTCTCTGCTTGCAACAAGGATGCTGAATTTGACAAAGGGTACTATCTGTACACGCATGACAACCTTACGCCTCTTGATAGCATCAACGGACTTTTCATCCGCTGGAATAAGGAGGCCTCTCCCGAACAGAAAGAGGTCGTCTTGAAAATGGTGGACAATATGGTGAAAGTGGAGGGCGGCACCTTCGCTATGGGCGCCCAGTCAGCCAACCCTGTAGGTGCCAATTACGACCCTCAGGCACAAAGCAATGAGAGTCCGGTGCACTCCGTGACGCTTTCTTCTTTCTATATCAACAAATTTGAGGTGACCCAGCGCGAATGGTCCACTATTATGGGCTGGCACCAGTGGGATTATAATGCCGGCGACAATGATCAGATTCCGGCTTATTCGATATCCTATTGGGAAGCAAAGGAGTTTGTCAACAAACTGAATGCGCTCAGCAATATTCAGTTCGACTTGCCTACGGAAGCGCAGTGGGAGTTTGCTGCCCGCGGTGGCAACTATAGCCAGAACTTCCTGTATAGTGGCTCCAACAATGTGGATGAGGTGGCCTGGACCAAAAACAATGCCGATGCTAAAGTTCACGCTGTTGGCGAGAAGTTGCCCAACGAACTGGGCCTGTATGATATGAGCGGCGGCGTTTGGGAATGGTGCAGAGATGAATATCTCTCCTATGCGGAGGATGCCACGACGGATCCCTGTATCGATGCCTGGTACCATGCCGTGCTTCGTGGCGGCGGCTGGAGCTACCTGCCCGCCTATAGCAGAGTTGCGGTCCGCGACCACTATGATATAGGCACTCAAAGTTTTGCCAATGGCTTCCGCCTGACAATTAAAGATTGGAATTTATAATAGATAAGCGTATGAAAAAGATTATAATGACGATAGGGCTGTTCTGTGCCGTCTGTGTGAGCGCATTGGCTCAGAACACAATTACAATGAAATTTACCGGGCGCAACCAGAACAACGACTGGATTCCGCTATCATCCGTGCTGGTGGAAAACCAGACCCAGCGCTGGCAGGAACTCGTCTATTACCCCGACACCATCCTCTATATGGGTACCGTGGGCATTGACGATTATATGCAGAGCGAAAAGGTGCATCTTTTCCAGAATGTGCCCAACCCCTTTGATGGTGTTACGGACTTTTCACTGCAACTCGATGAAGACCAGAACATCCTGCTTGAAATCTACGATATGAACGGCAAACTGGTGGCTCAGTACGAGAATAGCCTGCCTCAGGGACCGCACCTTTTCCGGGCAACGCTGACCTCCCCGCAGACTTATCTGCTGAGCGCCAGAACGGAAAATGACCGTATGCACATCAAAATGGTAAATAAGGGCAATGGCGGTGCTAACACCATCGAATACCTGGGACAGGGCAGCATTCAATATGAGCTGAAGTCTGATAGCAAAGGCAGTTCCCCCTACCCGTTTGTTGCGGGCGACTGGATGAAATATGTGGGTTATGCCAACTTGTGTGGAGCGGAGTTCGTGAGTGCCCCTGTAAACAAAGCCCAAAACCAATCGGAAACCATCAATCTTATTTTCACCTTGCCCTTGCCAGAGGTGACAGCCAATAGCGCAACGGATGTCACAATAACATCGGCAATGCTCAATGGCAGCGCCAACGGCCACGACTGTGGTCTGACGGAACACGGTTTCTGTTACGGAACATCCTCCGGCAATTTGAACAATAAGGTTGTCGCACCAGGCACAGCTGATGGGGATTTTCTATATGATATCAGTAGTCTGACACCGGGAACGACCTATTATTTTAAGGCGTATGCCCAATCTATAACAGGGACGGCTTTCAGTTCCGTGCAGTCTTTTCGCACGTTATCAACCGTTCCTACGGTTACTACAACGGATGTCAGCTCCATACTTCCCACCTCTGCAGTGAGTGGCGGCAATGTTACCGCAGACGGCGGTGCCACGGTTACCGCCCGCGGCGTGTGCTGGAGCACAAGCCAGAACCCGACGGTGTCCAACAGCCACACCACCGACGGCAGCGGTACGGGCAGTTTTAGCAGCAGCATAACGGGGCTGAATCCTAACACCACCTACTATGTGCGTGCGTACGCCACCAATAGCGAAGGTACGGCCTACGGCAACCAGGTGAGCTTTACAACTCTGCCTCCCTCCATCCCTACTGTTTCCACCACCTCTGTCACCGGCATAACGTATAACGCTGCCACTTCCGGCGGCAATGTTACAGCTGATGGCAGTGCCACAGTTACCGCCCGCGGTGTATGCTGGAGCACGAGCCAGAACCCGACGGTGTCCACCAGCCATACCACCGACGGCAGCGGTACGGGCAGCTTTACCAGCAGCATAACGGGCTTGAATCCTAATACCACCTACTATGTGCGTGCTTATGCCACCAACAGCGCGGGCACGGCCTACGGTAACCAGGTGAGCTTTACAACATACAATGACGGCCAACCCTGTCCCGGAGCTGCCATTATTACGGACTACGACAACAATACCTACAACACAGTGCAGATAGGCTACCAGTGCTGGATGAAGCAGAACCTGAAGACCACGCACTACAGCGACGGTACAAGCATACCTTTGGGAGGAAATACAACAAGCTACGATGTTGCCTATCGCTACTATCCGAATAACAGCAGCAGCAACGTGAGCACCTACGGCTATTTGTACAACTGGAAGGCGGTGATGCGCAACTCCTCCTCCAGTAGCAGCAACCCGAGCGGGGTGCAGGGCATCTGTCCTACAGGCTGGCACGTGCCGAGCGATGCGGAGTGGACGCAGCTTGAGAATTATGTGGGCAGTCAGAGTGCCTACCAATGTAATGGCAGCTCTTCAAACATAGCCAAGGCCTTGGCATCAGCCACGGGGTGGAACAGTAGTACAACCACCTGTACGGTTGGTAACACACCCGCCAATAACAACGCCACGGGCTTTTCGGCCGTTCCCGCTGGCACCGTCCACGCCATGTACCTCAGTTTCGGCTACGAAGCCCACTTCTGGTCCGCTACCCAGAACAGTAGCAACTTCGCGTACTACCGGTATTTGTACTACAACTCCGCCGGCGTGTACCGCGACTACTTCTATAAGGACGGCGGCTATTCAGTCCGTTGCCTCAGGGACTAAATAATTAACACAATAAACCAAGCCCCTTGCGGAGCGGGGGCTTGGTTACCTTAATATAAAATCGCGGCAGAGGCGGTTTGTCCTGTTTGCTGTCTCCGTGATTAAAATAAAAATACTAAAACAAAAACATTAACAATGAATTCTAGTAAAATAAATATTGCCGATTTTGTCAATGATGAATACCTTAAAAGAGGTTTCGGCTCGATGAACAAAAACGATTTTGAAGTGGCAATTTTTTATTGGCTGATTGAAAACAACTCAAATTGCGTAGGAAAATCAGATTTTTGTATTAGCCAATATTTGAAGATTCCAGAATCAAAAGTCAAAAGACTCAGGTATGAAGCCAAACTCAAATATATTGAGGCAACCGATTATAATGCTCAATTAAAGGATGCTTTCACGAATATTAAAGTACGTGAAGGTGCCAACGCAGGGAAAGTGTGCTTTGTGATTCAAGATAAGGTGTTGCGACAGTATATAGAAGATGTTTTATTAACAGATGGTCGTTTTTATGATAGTTCGTTTAATTCCAATATAGTTTCTTTGTCTGCCGCAGATTTTGTTTTTGTATTAGACAAATTAATACTTACAGATGATGAAAAATCACAATTGATTCAAAATGTAAAAAATCAAGTGGCATCGGGAAAAGAATTTCCAAAAACATTTGCTGAAGTGGCCAAAAATTTGGGCTTAAAAATAGCAAAAACTATTGGTGAAAAAGCGTTAGGAACTCCAGCCGTAAACCTTTTTGAAATTATTACGGATGTTATAAAGGAACATTATATGCAAGAAACAGAAAACTAAGAATTTATTTGCATTATCCGATCTTAAAAAACAGACAATGAAATACTACACATCCCAAATTAATTGAAAAACCTGTTGTTACGGCTGATGTCGGGTAGTATCATAAAAGAAGGATTTGTTTGTGTTTCGCGAATATCAACTAAAAATATTAACCTTAAAAAATGTAATTATGAAAAAAATGTTAATTTTTGGCGCTGCGTTAGCGCTGGTGATGGGTATGACATCATGCGATGACAACCATAATGGTGACAACCCAAATTCTGATGGTCCACAAATCATTCATAATGCCGTAAAGGATTATGACGGCAACAAGTATGATGCCGTAAAAATCGGAAAACAGGTGTGGATGGCCTCCAACCTGAAGACCGAACACTATGCTGACGGAAGTGAGATACCAATGGGAGGAAATACCTCGTCAGAGACCGAACCATACCGTTATTATCCTGATGGCAATTCCCAGAATGTGAATTATTACGGCTACCTCTACAATTGGCCGGCCGTGATGCACGGCTCATCCTCCAGCGAAAACAACCCGAGTGGGGTGCAGGGTATCTGCCCCAAGGGATGGCATGTGCCCAGCGATGCTGAATGGAGTGAATTAGGTGTATATGTGTATAATCATCCTGAACAGTATGGCAATAGCGTGGCCAAGGCCTTGGCGTCGAATGACGGATGCTGGGAGGAGTCTGGAACCCTGGGAACTCCAGGCTGTGATCAGTCTTCAAACAACACTACCGGCTTTTCTGCCGTGCCCGCTGGCCGCTATTACGGTAGCTTCGACGATTTCGGCCCCTTCGCGTATTTCTGGTCCGCTACCCAGTACGATAGCAACCTCGCGTACAGCCGCTTCCTGGACTATCTCGACGCCAGCGTGTACCGCTGCTACTACAATAAGAACTACGGCGTTTCCGTCCGCTGTCTCCGCGATTAGAGCGGTTTGCCAAGCGCGCGAGCGCAAAGCAAACCGAAAAACAAATGCCGCCAGTGGCGGCAAAATTTTGAAAATAAAACACTTTGAAATTTTGAGAAAACAGATTATAGCCGGAATCTGGTTCTTACGGGAACCGGAGCGTGCAAGATTCAAATTGTCGGGCAAACCACTGAAGCGAATGGAGAATCTGAAGTCGGAAACCGAAACAGCGTACTTGTTCGGTTACTTGTCCAGCTACGATTTCCACGTGTACGGGGGCTACGGCATTAAGCGCCACGGCTATTCAGTCCGTTGCCTCAGGGACTAAATAATTATCACAATCAACCAAGCCCCTTGCGGAGCGGGGGCTTGGTTACCTTAATATAAAATCGCAATTGAAACAGATGCCGCGAAGAAGGACGAAATATTTTTTATCGCTTTTTGACAGAAAAATAGACGAACTATAATTCCTCCATCAGCCGAAGTTTCATTCGTAAAGAATGAAGGTTTGAGAAGGGTAGAAATATGTAATGCATTTTAAATAGAATCAATTAATAACCTAGTTATTCATTCATAAAAAAAGAAAAAGATGGGAACAGTATCAACAATGAGCAATGCTCAAAAACAAGAACTTTATCAAAGCAATCAATGGAGCCAGTGGCTTCCTTTTCCGGATCCCAAAAACAAAGGAATACTTTGTGCTCCTTTTGGATCTGGCGTGTATCAGTTAAGGAACAAAAAAACGAACAAGTTCGTTTTGTTTGGTCAAAGCAAAAATGTTGCTAAAAGAATGACTTCCCTTTTGCCAAGTCCATGGGGTGCTGGAATAAGATTTAATTCAAAAAAACGCAATGAAGTCAAAAATAATCTTTCTGACATCGAATATCGAACTATGGCGTTAGATGATAAAGAAGATGCGGTAGATTTTGAAAAGTATATTAAGCAGAAAGAAGATTATATGTTTAATGAAAAAAAAAGGCATAATTAAGATCAACGAGATGTTTTTAAAGAGCTTTGTACAGAAGAGTGCAAAGCTCTTTTTTTAATGGATTTATCCCCTTCACATCTTGTGAGAGATTCCGTGCTACGCTATGCGCCTGTAAGGTTCCTTCGCTCCACTGCGTTCCGCTCGGGATGACGCAGCGTGGCTGGGCAGAAGAAGCGCGGCGACGGAAAGTGTTGAACGGATTGCAATGTCGTGGTGTCGCCGCAGAAGTCGCGATTGCGGCGGCACCACACACCGACTATAACCAATAACCTTGCGCCGCCGTCCATATACGCTATAACGCCATCGTCATCCCGAACCTCCGACGGTAGGAGGAGGTGAAGGGACCTCTACAAGATAAAAACGGAATAGGTCAGTCGGGGCGAATCATCATTCGCCCCTACAATTGCATTGTCACATTCGCGCATTTTTTTGTATTTTCGCGGCCTTACTTTAAACAACATAACTATGGGACAAAAACTACCAATCGGCATACAGAATTTTGAAGACCTGAGAAACAAAGGATTCAAATATGTAGATAAGAGCGACATCGTTTTCAAATTGGCCACGGAAGGCAAGTACTACTTCCTATCACGTCCGCGCCGTTTCGGCAAAAGTTTGCTGCTTAGTACTATAGAGGCTTATTTCCAAGGCAAGCGCGAGCTGTTCGACGGTCTCGCCATCACCGAGCTGGAAAGCGACTGGTTAGAATATCCTATTCTGCACTTGGACTTGAACACGCAGAAATATGATTCCCCTGAGGCGCTAAACTCAATTCTTGACGAAGAAGTGACCAAATGGGAGCGTCTCTACGGAAGAGACGAATCCGAAATGGCCATAGGCAGAAGGTTCCAAGGTATCATAAAGCGCGCCTACGAGAAGACCGGTCGCCAGGTGGTGATTCTGGTTGATGAGTACGACAAGCCGCTGCTGCAGGCCATCGGCAACACGGAACTGCAGGATGCCTACCGCGCCACGCTCAAGGGCTTCTACGGCGCACTCAAGTCAATGGACGGCTGCATCCGCTTCGCCTTCCTCACGGGAGTCACCAAGTTCGGGAAGGTCAGCGTCTTCAGCGATTTGAACAATTTGGAGGACATCTCTATGCTGCCGCAGTACTTCGACATCTGTGGTATCTCCGAAGAGGAA
>JAZRYT010000144.1:0-16253 GCA_045600905.1 Bacteroidales bacterium | reverse complement strand
CGCCATCGACCACGTGAAAGAGAACTACGTACGCACGCCGGATGAATTCCAACTTCTGCAGGAATCCATTTCCGGTTGGGAACTGAAACCTGTGGCTTACGTGTTGGGGTTAACCAACCTCATCCTGCACGATATGGACGTGCCCGACTATGTATATACCGACAGTCTGAAGCGCGAGTACAACAGCATTACCAACAAAGACCGTGTGGATGTGATTTTGGCCAATCCTCCTTTTGGTGCCAGCATTGCCGACGGTGTGGAAACCAACTTTCCCGCCTCCCTACGTTGCCGTGAAAGTGCCGACCTTTTTGTTGTGTTGATGATGCACCTGCTGAAGAAAAACGGACGTGCCGCCATCGTCCTGCCCGACGGTTCCATAACAGGTGAAGGCGTGAAACAGCGCATTCGCGAAAAATTACTCACTGAGTGCAATTTGCACACCATTGTACGAATGCCGCAAAGCACTTTCTTCCCTGCCACGGTAAGTACCAACCTGCTGTTCTTCGAGAAGGGCAAGCCCACCAACGACATCTGGTATTACGAGCATCGCCTGCCAGAAGGACAGAAAAGCTACTCCAAAACCAAACCCATCCAATTTGATGAATTTGCCCCGCTCATTGCCTGGTGGAACAACCGCCAAGAAAGCGAAGTGGCGTGGAAAGTGAATGTGAAAGATTTAAAAGGCTGGGATTTGGATATTAAGAATCCGAATAAAGCAAGCACTAAAGAGACCTACGATATTTCCTCTATCATTTCAAAATTAGAAGATAATCAGAAGCAAATAACCGCTCTATTAGATGAACTTAAAAACTTGGCGAAATGAAATATAGATTAGGTGATATCTGCTTGATTACCAAAGGCGAAACAGGAATTATGAAAGCAATTCCAGGTCCTTATACTATGGTTACTCTCGGAGACACTAACAAAACTCATAACGAATATCAATTTGATGCCAATGCCGTAATTATTCCTTTGGTTTCTTCTACGGGTCACGGTCATGCGAGTATGCGCCAAGTGAAATACCAAGAAGGGAAGTTCGCTTTAGGCAACATATTGTGCGCAGTAATACCAAACGATGAAAATTTTGTTTTAGCCAAATATCTTCAAATCTATTTGCATCTCTATCGAAACGAACTACTTGTATCACAAATGAAAGGTATGGCTAATGTTAGCTTGCCAATGAATAGGATTGCTGATGTACAAGTGGAAATTCCTGATATAGAGAAGCAAAGAAAAATAGTTGAAATAGAAAAAAAGGTTACACAAAATTCCGTAACACTGCATCAACTATTTTCTGAGCAAAAAGGACTCTCATCTAAACTTAAACAAACAGTTTTGCATAATGCGATACAGGGCAAGTTGACGGCGGAATGGCGCAAGGAGCATCCTGCGGAGGAACCCGCAAGTGAGTTGCTCAAGCGTATCAAGTTGGAGAAGCAGCAGATGATAGCCTCCGGCAAGCTCAAAAAGGAGAAGCCCTTAGAACCCATCAAACCCGAAGAAATCCCATTTGAGATTCCGGGAAGCTGGACGTGGGGCCGTTGGGGAGAATTATCCGAATCAATCCAATATGGTTATAATGCCCCGGCTCAAGAAAATGGTCGTATTCTAATGATTCGTATTAGCGACATTCAGAATAATACGATTATATGGGATAAAGTTCCTTACTGTCAAATCCCTGAAAATGAAATCAACAACTATCTTATTAAAAAGAATGATATTTTGTTTGCTCGTACAGGTGGAACTGTGGGGAAATCATATCTTGTAACAGATGAACCTCGTTCAGCAATTTATGCAGGTTACCTAATTAGAACAAGATATAGCTCATCCCTTGAGCCAAAATTCTTAAAATCATTTATGGAAAGTGAATTATATTGGTCGCAATTAACAAACGGCACACGAGGGGCTGCTCAGCCGAACTGTAATGGACAAACTCTTTCAAAAATGATACTTCCCATCCCTCCACTTTCAGAGCAGCAAGAAATTGTTCGTAGGCTTGACGCAATAATGGATACGGTTAGTTCATTAGAGAATCAGATTTCCGAATCCGAGCGCACATCGGAAGAGTTGTTGAAGGCGATAGTTGGGGAGGTGATGGGGTAAAAAGGGGAATAATGAGGTCATAGATGATTTTAATATTCCGTGTATAACTTTTATGCGTATTTTTGCCGCCTCATATTTAACAGCGTATTATTTTAATAATAGATATGAGGGCTTAATATATGAAAACTATAACGATACAAATAAAGAGGCTCGGTCTGATTGAAAATGCTCGTATTGAGGTTACTCCTTTTATGATTTTTTCAGGTGAATCCGGGTTGGGCAAAAGTTATTTGGCAATTTTATGCCATTATTTCTTTTCTGTTTGGTTGAATCCCAAAAGAATAGATTCTTTTTTCAAAGAAATACAGAACACCAAGGGAATAAATTTTTTTGATTCTCAACAAACTATACCTGATAAAGGCGAAGCCTTAGTCTTACAAAAAGATGAATTTGAACAATGGCTGTCAAAAGATGCCATTTCCTACTTGTCGTATATGATTGGGAATGAACCTAAAGGTGCCGAAATCACTGTAGTTCTTCCAAACGATTTTCCTGATACGATAAAGTTTTTATATGAACAAGAATTGGTTGGTTTGGACAATGCTGAAGAACTATACTATAAGTTGTCTGTACTGCATGTGACTTACCGTTTCAAACAACTTGGTATTCAAGATGAATCACCATACGCATACCTTTTGCGTTATGCAATAATACAAGAACTGTTTAATAACTTTACAAATTTGGAATATAGTTTTGTTTTACCCCCCTCTCGTGGTTCCTATATGTCAGAAGAACTTATTGGGAATACTGGATTATACAAAACTTTCATCGCAGGGATTCGTAATCTTGAACAGGCGCAGGAAATGCGAGCCAGCACATCAGAACGTTCAATTTCCTTATTACAAAATGTCATGGATGGGGACATCCGAAGATCTGAGGGAAAATATATTTATCTCACACATGGTCAAACGCTTCCTATTTCTGCTGCAGCCTCATCAATTAGAGAACTTGCACCATTGCAACAAATTATTACAAAACGGGATTTAAGCAGAGCCGCTATCTTAATTGAAGAACCTGAAGCACATCTTCATCCGCTTAAACAGATAATGATGGCTGATGTTACCGTTGCTATGTCACTTAGTGGAGCAAACATACAAATCACAACACATAGCGATTATTACCTACGGAGATTAAATGACCTAATACGTCTTCATATCTTAAAAAAGAAGTTAGGTGATAAACAATTTGAACAGTTCTGTCAGGAGAATGATCTCATTGCTGATTTAGCATTTGATCCAACTATCCTATCAGCATATTTTCTTGAACGGGAATCTGATTATTCTGTTAAGGTTTCCCGGCAAGACGTGTCAAAAGGGGTTCCTTTTGACACATTCAAGTTGGTAAATGGACGCCCTGTGACAAACAGTGCGTTATTGTATGAACTAACGGCTGATGAAGAATAGGATGAAAACTCTTACGGACAATTTCAATAAGGTTTATCCAAAATTTGCCTCACAACCATTTTTTGAAAAATGTGTTGTTGAAGATTTTGATAATAAAAAATCAAATGAAGACCCTCAAATAGTAAATCCTAAAAAATTCCAATCGATAACATTGGAAGGATTTTCAGGATACTCTTTTCCTCATGAATTAGCAAACAAAATCACTTCTTTTGCAAGTAGTGCTGGTCATGACGAACATGACAAAATACTCCTTAAGAATTGTGATGGGATTGTGTTGTTTGAAAAGAATGACCAAAAATACTTGCTTTTTTGTGAATTAAAAAGTAGTTATATTCTTGAAGAAATTGCTAAAGCAAAAGAGCAAATAGTTGGTTCATTGATAAACATGAATGGTATTTTAAGTACATTGCAAGGATATAATCTTAGTGAATATAAAATATTAGGTCTGATAGCATCATTCGAACCAACAGATGAGCAGCTGAGTTTCATCTCCAAACAACAAAGTTTAAAAGCTTCCTTTGTTACGGAACTACAAGCTAACCGTGTTTACAAAATGCCTGCATATAAAACTCAAAAATTCTATTCTCCGTTGTCTATTAGAGATGTTGACATATACTACATTCCTGTTCCCGGGAGAAAAGTCGATTATTCTGTTGATATCAATACTGTTCTGAAAAATTCATAGCATTCCGTCTTCTTAAGATTTTCCGCAAATAATTTACAATGCTTGCCATTTCACAATGTAATTATTATTTCTTTTTCGTATTTTTGCAGCCTTCTTACAAAAATAGACAAAACACAAAGAAATGATAATAGATTTTTCGGTTCGGAATTTCAGGTCCATCAAGGAAACGCAGACGCTTTCGTTTCAGGCAGCTAAAAACAAGCATTTGGAGAAATACTATGTGATTGAAATGGGCAAGTACCGCCTGCTGAAAGTGGCTATGCTGTATGGTGCCAACGCCTCCGGCAAAACCAACATACTGCGCGCTTTGGATATGCTTTACACCTTGGTTAGAGAACCCGTCGAGAACAAGAACGAAACGATTGATTACGAAACTTTCCGCTTCGACCCCGCCTTTCAAAAAGGAGATACGGAAATGGAAATCGATTTCATCCACAATAATGTCCGCTACGATTATGAGGTGAAATTCAACCACCAGTGCATCGTGCGCGAAAAATTGTTCAACTACTCCCCCGGTAAAAGCTTAGTGTTTGAACGTACTACAGATACCGACAAACAACTCGCCAAAATCTCTTTCGGCAGCAAGGTGAAAGTGGATAAAAACGACCTCAGCAATCTGTCATTTACCACTTTGTGGAACAATACCGTCTTAGCCGGATTCAGCAAATCCAATGTGGACATTCCTCAACTGCAGGCAGTATTGGAATGGTTTAACAACACCCTGATGCCGATTGTTTTTCCTGGAACATCGTTAACTAACTTCGTATCAGAAAATGTAGAAAATAATATTATTCAAAAAAACAGTTTGGTAAATTTGCTTAGCAAAGCGGATTTCGGCATTGATGATATTGTTTATGAACACAATGAGAAAAGCGTTCCAGAAGACCTTAAAAATATGCTGTTGAATGACGAAGCTGTGCCTGATCACATCAAGAACAAACTCAAAAAAACAGGTACACTTTCCCGAGGAGAAATCTTTTTCATCCACTCTGTAGATGGTAATAATTATCGTTTGCCTTTACAGGAGGAATCACGCGGAACACAACGATACTACGGCTTGGGCGGATTAATGCTGCTGCTTACAGAACACACTTCCGTCTTGTCAGTTGACGAATTGGAGTCATCGCTGCACCCGGATCTATATCAGCATTTTCTATTCACCTACCTGAAAAATTCCAGACAGTCTCAACTTATCGTTACAACCCACAATAGGGAACTGCTGAACGACCGTGACCTTTTCCGTAAGGATGCCATCTGGATAACTGACCGAAACAATGAGGATCAGATGACAGAGCTTTATAGTCTCGATTCGTTTGACAGTTCCGTGGTTCGCGACACGACCAATGTGTATAATGCCTACCGCATTGGCAAGTTGGGTGGCGTGCCTATGGTTAGTGATGTGGATTTGTTATCAACGTACAATGAAAAAGAATAATAAGCATATTCCCGAACGCATCGCCAAAAGAGGACCTTGTGTAGCCTTGGTCGTTTGAAGGCAGAATTGCCGGCTGCGATTCAAAATGCGAAGTTACTTCCATCATTTGATAGTGAGCAACCCAATCAGGCATTATGCAATATGTATAAGGTGATGGAGTATTTCAGAATAAAATAACTTCTTCTTTTCATCTTTCACAAACCTATTTTTTCCAAAAAAATTTATTTTTGCCGCCCCAATAGTAACCCCTTAAGACTATATACAAATGCTACTATCAAAGGAAATCGCCGTTTATCTGAACCTTGTCGGATGCAAGCTCAAACAATATACTTCCCTAATGCTGAAACAAAGCCAGATAGGGCTAACCCCCGAGCAGTTCCTACTCATAGACGTGCTTTGGAATGAAGGGAAGATGACGCAGCAGCAGTTGGCCGATACGATGCAGAAAGACAAAAACTCCATCACCAAGCTGATTGACGCTTTGGAGAAGAAGGAATTACTGGTCCGCGTTCAAAGCAAACGTGACAGGCGTGCCAATATCATCGTCCTAACAGAAAAGGCAGAACAGATGAAACTGGACACCAAGGAAAAAGGCATCTCCCTGTTGGAAAAAATCCTAGAAGGTATCAGCGAAGAAGAGCTGCGGAACTTCTTGGCGACTTTGAACAAATTGTCGAACAATATGGTCGCTCAAACACAATCTTTGGCTAAAACAGGCGATCCACTTGAGCTATAATTTCCTCACTGGAGAGTGTCGGGCTCACTATCAAATCCGGTTTTTTCAATACATATCCGTCGCTCATTGCCTCCAAGGTCCCACCGCCCGTGCAATTGAGCATAACGTACTCGTCGGCATTCACCTTGCCTTCGCGAAGCGCTTGTGCCAAAGCAGAAACGGCCACGCAGGAAGCAGGCAGAATGTCATAGCCTTCCAGATTGCGGAACTGCATCATCCAATAGACAATGTCCTGATTGTCGGCTAAGAACATATCGCCGCCACTAATGGTCAGCACATCAAACAAACCACCGGCCAAGCTATAAGGCGGCTTGCGATTGGCGAGCACTTTGGCCAAAATAACCTCAGCATCGCGACGGCCTTCCTCCGGGCTCAAATCCAGCAAGGCTCGGGACTGCGCCTTCCACGAGTCGTACATAATGGAAAACGGCTTGTTCTGAGCCACATAGACACGCATTTTATTTTCTCCGAATCTACCATCTCCAGCCAATCGGCAGGCATTTTCCCAAGCCGCAATGGCGCCCGTTCCGGAGCCGACAGCTTGGAAATAGGCATCCGGGATGCGCCCGGTTTGCTCCACACAACTCAACAGCGTAGTGCCCATACCATCACGGCGGGCGATGTTCTTGGCTCCACCTTCCAAAAAATAGCGAGGACTCAACGCCAACTTCTCGCCTACTGCAATAGCATCGTAGTAATCGCATTTGTGCGGCACCGCCACCAACTTCACGCAATCGTCAAGTTCGCTGCGGAACCACAAATCGCGCAACGAATCCTCGGGTACACAAATCACCACAGGAATACGATTGTCGGAACACACTTGCGCAAACGCGCGTGCCGTGTTTCCAGCAGACTGTACAATCAACACCCGCTCTTCATCCGCATCAAGTCTTGAAAGCACGGAGTAAGCCTCTGTCTCCTTGAAAGAACAGGTTTGCATCTTTGCCCCTATAGCAGGGTTCCAACCGGAGAAAGTGATGTACAGGTTTTTCAGTCCTAAGAATTTTGCCAGACCTTCAGACTTGTACGTCACCGGTGCGCAGGAATTTTGAAGAGTGCGCTTGATAGGCAGCCAATTGGCATATCTGAAAATACCGTCCAAGTCGGGACGAACTTCAAACTGTTTTTTCTCATAAACAGCCCGAATCAGCGAAGGTTTCTCGCACTCGGGGTCGTTCAACATCCAGCCTTCGTCTTCAAACTGACGACCAGTGGCCACATTTTGCAGAAGATAATTTGTCGGTGTAAAACTCATATCCATTATTTTAATTTATTCTTTTTACAAAAATATATAAATGCCAATTATTCAATATATTAGCACAACACAAAGTCACCTTGACTCAGTTCACTGCTCACAAATCACAGCTCTCTGTTCACTATTCTCATTCACGATTTCCGCAATATCTTTGACTGGGCGGTCTGCATAGCGGGCGAAAGTGTTTTTACACAACGGGCAGGCCGTGGCAATGGCATCCGCCTGACTGGAATACAGGTTCTCCAATGCAGAAAGGGTTATTTTCTTCCTATGTTCGAAGTCCAACGTGAGAGAGCCTAACGAACCGCCGCAGCAAATGCTTTCCTTCCGATTTTTATCCGCCTCAGCCAAGCCCACCACTTCGGCGAGCAGTTCGCGAGGTCCCTCGTACATTCCACAGCCCCTGCCCAACTCGCACGGATCGTGATAAACATACGTAACATTATCTTTCTTCACTTTCAATTTTCCAGACTTCATCAACTGATGGATAAAGGGCACATAATGTACCACGTCAACGCCGGGGAGTTCGTAATTTTCGCGAAACATCTTATAGCAAATCGGGCAACTCACCAGCAGGATGCTGGCGCCGCTTTTCAGGATGACTTCCTCATTCTTGCGCACCAGTTCCTCTGCTTCCGCCACGCGGCCTGCCGTAAACATCGGCCGTCCGCAGCAAAGGCCGCCTTCGCGGTCCATCCACGTGAAATCCACACCGGCTTTCGTCAATATGGATTCCACACTTTTGCCGATATTAGGCGTGAGTTGGCTCATACAGCCGCTGAAATAGAGGACTTTGCTGTTCTGCACCGTGTCAATCATCGGTTGCACGTCAATATTGGAATAATCGGGACTCAGTTTGTAATGCCTTATCGCGCGCTGCGCCATTCGGAGATTGGGGCCTTCCACGCATACTTGGCAGACCGACTGGCACTTGCCGCAAAGCAGACATTTGTCACTGATTTCAGCAATGCGTTCTTCGTTTTTGCGTCTTATTTGCCGGGTCAGATAGACCGTGCAGTCTTTGACATTGGCCTTATCGACACTCATCGGGCAAGCGTCAATGCAGACACCGCAGTTAGGGCAGCTGAGCACCTGCACGCGGGCGAAGCCCTTGCGGGCATCGCGGATTTTCAGTCCCGCATTGCGCATCGGTATCAGCATTATTTCCGCCGGAATGTGCATATAACGGGAGAATGGGAGCACCACCATAAACACAAACAGCGCGATGGAATACGCCCACCAAGCGGGCATTATATTCAAATCCTCTCCAAAAATGATGCAAAGCTGATGATTGCCGGGATTGGTCAGGAACGAGCCTCCGGTTATATGCGCCGTGAGCGTTTCCGCCAACAAGCGGAAAGGGAAAATCAGCCATAAAGCATACATCCCTATTCTATTTACCAAAGAGGGGCGCGCCGTATGACGCATTCCGAAAATTTTGGAAGAGATACGTTTAATAATTGCCAGCACTATGCCGCTGAGGACAACCAGCAAAAAGAAATCCATCAGGAAAAACAGAATGGCACTTCCGATTGTCACCTCATCGGCAATCACAAAGAAGTTGAAAAATATCGGATAGTAAAACAGATGCAGGCGGTTCGGCATCAGAAGTATCACTTCCACGTGGCCCAAGAGAATCAGCATAAACCATCCGAATGCGATGCTCGAATGCATATAGCCCAACACGCGATTGCGTTTCCACAACTTGACGTGGAAAAGGCAGTCGCAAAAAATATCGCGAATATTCTTGAATACTGTTCGCGGTATTACCAGAGAGACAAAGAAACGGCGACGATCCTTGGCGGAAAGCTGCAGCAGGATTTTAAGGATTCCATAAAGGCAATAGCCCAACACGAAGGCCATACCTGCCAAAAACGGAATGACAAAAGGATGAAAGCCAGAAGATAAACGATCAATCATATAGTTTGCAAATAGTCAAAATCAGATTCCTAGTATTAATACCGCGCGGGCAGACCATCGAGCATTTACCGCAAAGCATACAGTTGGACAGCAACATACGAACATCTTGTCCGCGTTGGAGGCCGGTCAAGACTTTTCTCACGCTCATCCCACTAAAGGGGGCGGCCATACAGGTGGCGCCACAGGAGCCGCAATTCATACACACTCTGACATTGGGTTCTCGTTTGCACAGGTTTTCGTACAAATGGACATCCACAGCGTTTAATTCTATAGTCGCACTTTTGCTTAATGTAAATCCGAAATTCATCATAATGTTTGGAGATAAAGGTAAATATTAAGGGCGGCGGCACGGGCCTCCGCAATCGTTTCGGGCACTGTTTTGGTTCCTGTGCAGGTGCCCGCGTAAAAAACACCCTGCCGCTTGGATTCCACAATGTGGCTGATATTGTCCCGACTTTTCAAAAAACCATCTTGGTCAACTTCCAAATGGGCCGCTTCGGCAAAACTGTCGATTTGCGTATTGCGAACCATCCCGGCCATCAGCACTAACAAATCCAGCTGCAATTTCACGGGTTTCCCGACCAGTGTGTCCTCTGCTTTCACCTGCAAGCGTCCATCTATGGTTTCGCTGACTTCCGAGACACGGCCGCGCACGAAATGAACGCCGAAGTCACGCTGCGCGTTGATATAGAAATCCTCGTACTTTTTGCCGAAAAGACGCAAATCCATATAGAAGCAATAGACGTTGAGTTCGGGGAATCGCTCTTTCATTTCAATGGCCTGCTTGACAGCCGTTGTGCAGCAGACCTTGGAGCATTGGCTGTTTCCGGCCTTCAAATCGCGGGAGCCCACGCAATGGACAAAGCCAACCGTTTGGGGAGCTTCCGGGATTCGGGAGTCCTGATTGCCGTTCATCCACAATTCCAAATCCTGATTGGTGATGACGTGGTCATAAACGCCATAACCGTACTCTTCCTTTTTGGTGGCGTCGAACAGACTGAATCCGGAAGCCACCAACACGGCACGCGCGTCCAGACTGGCGCCATTGCTCAATTTGAAATGATACTGGTTTTCTGATTGTTGAATAGATTTAATAGTGGTACTGAGAAATACGGTGGCACCGACGATATTCTTCTTCAATTCGATGATAACATCCACTGCGGCCGTCATATCCGGGAACAGCTTGTGCCAGTTTGCCACGTGGCCGCCCAAGTTGTCCGATTTTTCAACAATAATAGGATTCAGTCCCAACAGCAAAAGCTGTTTGGCCGCTTCCATTCCCGCAATTCCGCCACCAATGATAACAACATTTTCTTTCATCATTAAAAGCATTTTATAGATTTCGGCATTTCCGGTTTCATAAGATTTTCTTTATTAAGTCCCAAGTACTTGGCTGCCGGATCGTAATTCACGCCGAGTTTGTCCAACAGCGGTTCAATGGCGACCTGATGAAGTTGCAGACCTAAATCCCAAGGGTCGTAGCCCAACACCAAGCCGGCGAGTTCTTCGTACGTGAGCACGGGTATTCCGAATCCGTTTTCGCCATACGTGCGTCCTGTCTGCTCGGCGATGACATACTGCCATCTGTCTAAGAAATAGGGACAACCCGGACAATTCGTAACGATGGCATCCGGGCGGAAAGGCTCCATAGATTCAAATTTTTTATGTGTATTAGAAAGACTATAACCACGATTGGCTTTGACGTGATATTGCCTGAAGCCATAACCGCAGCAGTGTCTCCGTTCGGGATAGTCAATGACTTTGCCACCCCAACTTTCAATCATACCGGCGAGCACGTATGGATATTCGGCGCCGCCGACGCCTTTACTGGGAAACATCTTGGCATAATGGCAGCCGATGTGCTCCACTATGCGCAAAGGCTCACCAGTGTCCTTGTGGACGAGTTTGAATTGGGCCTTCTCGGCTATTTTGTTCCGCCAATGGTAAATCAGGTCGCTGGTATGGGCCAGATATTTGGGTTTGACAAATTCCTTACGACAAGCCTTCCACAGATATTCTCGAATGCGGGTTTCCAACTCAGGAAATTCGCGCCAGGTTTCAAGGATTTCGGCATAGTTGCCGAAGGATGTTATGCAGCTGGGCACGTAATTTTCATAGCCGGCTTCCGTCATCAGGGCAAATTGCCGCGCGACAATGGTCATAGCCGTTTCCTGCGGCAACGTATCGCAATGGTAGGCAATACCGCCGCAAGTAGTATGGTGTGGGGTTTCATAAATATCTTTGCCGAGAACATTCCGAGTGATTTCCGTAAACATTTTCTCGCTCGCCGGAAAGAAGTTCTGGCGGATGCAGCTACGGACATAATACCAATGGTCATCTGGGATATCCTTTTGATAATCGCTCCAAATTCTCTGTTTTCCTTCGTATATCATATTACTCGTTAAAATGTTTATCTGAGCAGTATTCAAAAGCATACCGCTCGTAGGTTTCTATATCCATACCCATCTCTTCGGCTTTTTGTGCGGAGAAACGTTCCACCGTCCGAATACGTTCCGTTCCGCCCGTCACATCGAAAATGGCCTGCAATTCATCCAAAGACTCCTGCGGGATTTTACGAAGAATGCCGGGGCCGTCACCCATATAGTTGGCGCCTTGCCGTTCGAGACTCTTCTCCAAATGTTCGGTATGCCATTTCCACACCGGTCCGGATTCCAAATGGTCGGCCCATTTGAACGTCTTAGGATGCACGCAATATCCATATTCCAGAATGTTGCGGGTCATAATGTGCGTGAGCGGAAGCATCTGCCGACCTTTTTCGGATTGTACGAAGCAGCCGGTTCGGATGCTCAAATCCCGCAGTGCCATTATGACGAGGCCGGGACCGTTTTTGCGCGGACAGCGGGTCACGCAGCTCATACATTCGCCGCAATACCAAATCGTATCCGACTTCAGCAGCGCCTCAATCTGTTCATCGTCTTTGGTTTGCACCGTGTTCACAATCTGCCTGGGATCATATTTGTAAAATTCCGCAGCAGGGCACACAGCCGTACAGGTTCCGCAATTTATACAAGTATGGAATCCTTCTTTAAAACGATAGTCCTTGTTGAGTTCTTCAAAGAGATTAGTCATAGTTATACAGCTTTGATTTTTCTTGCCAGTTTTGCGCACAAACCGGGGAGGAATCTTTTGACATAAACCATCAGGATTTCTTTCTTCCCGACATAGATTTCGCGTTTTCCCTTTTGGATGGCACGGACAATTTGTTTGGCGGCTTTTTCCGCCGTAAGTCCGGAAGCCTGTCCGGGATCCATCACCCCGTGACGGTTGCCTCCTTTGTCGAGGGCGTTTTGGGAGATATTGGTTTGCACACGTCCCGGGCACACCATTGTCACGTGAATGTCCTTATCGTAATACTCTGCCTGCAGGGTTTCAAAGAAACCGTACAAAGCGTGTTTGGAGGAGCTATACGCGCAACGCAACGGAAATCCGAAACAGCCTGCAATAGAGGTGGTCACGGCAATGTGGCCGCCACCGGCGGAAACCATCATAGGCAGCATCATCTTGGACAAGATTACAGGAGCGAAGAAGTTCACTTCCATAATCTGCCGCACCATACTCATCGACGTATCTTCGACGGTGGTGCGTTGACTGATGCCCGCGTTGCAGAATAAGACATCTACCCCGCCCCACGTATCCCACGCCGTCCTCACCAGCAATTCCAATCCATCGGTTTTTCGGAAATCGAATGGCAGGACACAGACGTTTTTCGCACCTTTTTGGATGCATTGTTCTGCCACCTTTTCCAAACGGTCACGTTGTGAAGAAGTCAGTATCAGCTGTTTGCCTGCCTCCGCATATTGATAGGCACAAGCTTCTCCAATTCCCGAAGAGGCACCCGTTATCCAAATAGTTTCCATCAATTCTATATTTTCAACTTGCCAGTGCTTATTTTTTAAACTCGCATATATCGATTCTCAGTTCCCTATTTTATCAACGACATATCGGGCATATCCTTATCGTAATCGCCTCTTGCCAAGCGCACTTTGATGTCGCGGAAAGCATCCAAGGTGCGTTCCACATCCTCCATACTGTGTGCGGCTGTCGGGATGACGCGGAAAATCAGCATTCCAGGAGGGATGACCGGATACGTCACAATGGAGCAGAAAATGTGGTAGTTTTCTCTCAAATCGACGGCGATGTTAGATGCCTGATTGACGCCGCAGGCAAGATGCACGGGCGTAACGCAAGCCTCAGCAGGTCCGATATCGTAACCCAATTCGCGGAAACCGTTCTGCAAACGGCGCGTCACCTTCCAAAGTTGGGCACGGCGCGCATCGCCTTCCGGGCCGCGGATAATCTCCAATCTCTTCAAACAGCCCTCCACAATCGGCATAGGCAGAGACTTCGCATACATTTGGGAACGCATATTGTATTTCAAATAGGTGATGATGTCTTTTTCGGAAGCCACGAAACCGCCAACGATGGCCATTGATTTGGCGTATGCGCCGATGTAGAGGTCCACGCCGTCCATCACACCGAAATGTTCGGAAGTGCCGCGACCGTTAGGTCCCATCACGCCAAAGCCGTGCGCGTCGTCAATGAGGAAGCGGAACTTGTACTTCTGTTTCAGAGCCACAATTTGGTCGAGAATGCCTAATGCGCCTGTCATACCGAACACGCCCTCCGTGATAACCAAAACGCCACCACCCTGTTCATCGGCAATCTGACAGGAACGAGCCAGAATCCTTTCGCAGTCGGCAATGTCATTATGACGGAATTTGAACTTCTTGCCGATGTGCAGACGAATACCATCCAACAGGCAGGCGTGACTTTCTGCGTCATACACAATCACATCGTGACGGCCGACCAAAGAATCAATGGTGGAAACGATGCCCTGATAGCCGAAATTGAACTCAAAAGCGGCCTCCTTACATTCGAATTCCGCCAATTCGCGTTCCAATTTCTCGTGCAAGGCCGTTTGGCCGGTCATCATACGGCTTCCCATCGGATAAGCCAAGCCCCAGCGGGCAGCGGCTTCGGCATCTACTTTTCGGATTTCCGGATGGTTGGCCAAACCCAAATAGTTGTTCAAACTCCAACAGAGGACTTCCTGTCCGTTGAACATCATTTTAGGTCCTAATTCACCTTCCAATTTCGGGAAAGTGAAGTAGCCTTCGGCTTTATCTCTAAATTGCCCAATCGGGCCGCCAGATGAGTGGCGAATTTTGTCAAAAATATCTATTTGCATATCTTTATTATTTAATTGTTTCTTTGGATACCAATCCCAACATACGGAACACGAACTTAGGCAGTGCCTTTGTCCTATCGCGTTTGTTCATATCTAAATACCATCCCAATTTCTTCACGATTGGGATACGATGGGTTTCAACAAATTCTATCAGCGTACCATCCGGATCTTCAATGTAGGTAAAATGGCCAGATGCCTCACCCATATCGAATTGCTCGCCATTCGGGCAGCTATCCACGGTGAACGGGAAACCCTTTGACGCGCAAAAGCCTCCCAGTTCGCGCATTCCCGTCACGTCAAAGCAAATCTGGATAAATCCGGGGTCGCCCCAGTATCTGCCTTCATAGATTTTGCGGGGTACGCGTTCCAAGGCTTGCACCAATTCGAGGGTGCTATTACCCAACACTTCTGCAAATGCGCCTTTTCGCGGAGCTGACGTTGTAAGCAGCACACGTCTGTATTCCTGTTCCGCACCATTGAGAAAATCCCAATCCTGGAATTTTCCGCTCACATCATAGACAACACTATCATAACCCAACACTTCTTTATAGAATTTCAAAGAGGCTTCCATATTGCTCACGCCGACCATTGCGCCGGCAATACCGCCCGTCAGACTTTTTGTCTCAATGTAGATCTGGTCACATTCCACAACTTGGAAATAATTGCCGTACAAATCTTTTATATAAAACGTCTTTTTGCCGTTTGGCAAAGAATGCACCTGACCGCAATCCTTCCATTTTTGGGAAGCAGCTTGGTGAAAAGCGTTCACATCGCGGCAATGGATTTTGGCACAGAAAATGCCGAGGTCGGCAATCTGAACATCGAAGGCAACGGGCTGAGGCTGACGTTCGGAATATTGCCAGATTTCAAAGCCGCCGCCGCCCTGCAAATTCATTGCGATACAGGCGTGACGTTTTTGCGGCTGAAGGCCCGTATATGGCAACATTCTCTCAGCTACGGTGTCATCTTCCAATATTTTTGTTTCCGCACCGAACATTTCGATGAGCCAATTCCAAGATTTTCGAAAACTCATCGTTCCGATGCCAACTTGCTGTATTCCAGAAATAAAGAATCTATTTTCTTCCATAATTAGTAAAAGGTTTTATTATTTTAGTATAGGCTTTTACCTTATTAGTAAGAGCTTTTACTAACGGCGGCGAAAATACACTTTTTTCGATAGGGAAGAAATAAATTTTCCGAATAGTTTGACTAGGGGAAATTTCGCACTACGATGGTTTATAGTGCGCGTATATCATCCTCCGTCAACCCAGTGAATTTAGCAATCACAGAAATCTCAATATGGTCAGTCAACATAGTACGTGCGATTTCCACCTTACCTTCCGCTTTTCCTTTTTCCAAGCCTTCAGCGAGTCCTTCTGCTTTACCTTCCGCCCTGCCTTTCTTCATACCTTCTTCCATTCCTTTCTCCATTCCTTCTGCAAGGCCGTCCTGCCTGGAGGTCTCCATGGCGTTGCGCTCAGACTTCCAGTTGTCGATGTGTCGGAAA
>JAZRYT010000143.1:0-43389 GCA_045600905.1 Bacteroidales bacterium | reverse complement strand
GACCGCTTGGCCTCCGACTTGAATTGCTGGGAATCGAACTTATAATTATGGCGGCGGTGGCGGTAGCGGCGCGTATGCGGCAAATACCATTACGGCCCAAAATTTCCACGGCAAACCTTTTAGTATTACTGTCGGTGCCGGCGGTGCTGGTAACGATGGTGATGCGGGTAATGGTGGTGGTTCATCATCTGTGAAGTTTGACAATGAAACATACGTTCAAGCTGGCGGCGGCGGTGGTGGTACTACATTAAGAAATAATAATTCTGGTGGTGCTGGCTCTGCTGGTACTGCAACTTCTACCAATGGTTCTGTTGTTGAGAATGGTAAGCCAGGAGGTAACATAACAAATAACGCCGGCGGTAAAGGAGGTGATGCCCCACACGGCGGCGGTACTGGTGGAGCTGGAAGTACTACTAACGTGAATGGTTCGAATGGTAATTCTCCTGGCGCTGGTGGTGGTGGTGCATACTGTAATGCTTCAAATTACACTAGTCGTTCCGGTGGTGCTGGCGGCCACGGCCAAGTCTGCCTCACATACGAAATCCTCGAACTGCAAGTGGTGATGAATGTCAACTACGGCGATGCCGTGAATGACACCAACTTGGTACTGTATTATGATACTTTGCCTGCCCCCCCTACCCGTGAGGGTTATGAGTTTGCCGGTTGGTACGATGCTCCTACAGACGGCAACCTCGTGGTGTTCGATAGCATAGGTGATTACGCCCTTTATAACAAAACCGAAGATATGATGCTCTACGCCGGTTGGAGAATCGCCCCCGGCGAGATTGAAACCGATACAATCACCATCCTCCCGTGCGGCAATTTCTCAGTGGCAGAGGTTGCCCCCGCAATGGAAGGCTCTACCTATAAGTGGTTCTATACGAAAGATGGCGGCGATAGCCAGTTTATTACCGGTGCTACCGCAGTTACACTCTCTCAAGACAATATCTCTTTGACGGAAGTGGGCACCTACGAGTTCCACCGCGTGGCCCTCAACCTTGGAGACTCCGTTGTCTCCCACGGCGCTTATACCGTCAATGTGTTCCTTAACGGTGGTGTGGTTGCAGCAATTCCCGCAACTACAGTTCCTCGTGCAAACTATTCTGTGATGAGTGCCGTAGCTGAAGCTGGCAGCAATATCACCTATCAATGGAAATACAAGAAAGCGGGCGATGCCGAATATACCGTAATTCCCGGCGCAACCTCTAAAGATTTGACCAACGGCCCTACCTTGGTTGACCTGGGTTACTATCAATTCATCCGTTACACCTATCTTGCCGGTTGTGGTGCAAACACTATAGAGGCAGCTTCCGAACCGGTTACGATTACAGTGCAGACAAGCTATGTGGTCTGTTTCGAAACCCCGGGAGAAATGACAACTTGGACTGCTCCTGTTGGTACTTGGAAAATCACCAAACTCGAACTTTGGGGTGGTGGTGCCGGCGGCGGTAACGCTACAATGCCGTATTCAGTTGGCTCTGGTGGTGGCGGCGGCGCTTATCTCAGCACCTCGATGACTGCCCCCCAGAACTTCCACGCTACCCCGTTTAACATTATGGTGGCCAACACCGTTGAAGCTGAAACTGATGGCGATTCCTCTATCGTCGAATTCGGCGACCGCATTTTCAAAGCCAAGGGCGGTACTAAGGGCGAAATGGCTGTGGCGCAAGATGATAATAATACTTATACGGCAAATTCTGGACAAGGCGGTACCGCCGAAGGAGGCACTAACGGTAACCCAGGAACCCAAGCTACTGCAAACAGATTTTATGGCTATCTTTATACCATTTCCGCCAGTGGTGCGGGTGGTGCCGGTGCTAACGGTGGTGCCGGTGGCCAAGCTGTGAATAACCAAACTAATAGTGCTGGTATTGCCGGTACGTCCCCCGGCGGCGGCGGTGGCGGCGCACGCAATAATATCGAATCTGCCACTGAATATTTTGGTGGTGCCGGCGCATCCGGTAAGGTCTGCATCTCTTATGAAGTTCGCGATTTCCAAGTGCTGACCAGTGCCAACTACGGCGGTACGCCCCAAATAGATACCAACTATGTTTTATATTACGATGTGGTCAATATTCCCACTCCCACACGTACAGGCTTTGTGTTTACCGGATGGTATGATGTCAACGGCACACAGGTCACTTTCGACAGTACGAACAACCAAGCGCTCTATAGTTTTACGAAAGACACCGTACTTTACGCGCATTGGAAAGTGGATGCCGGTGCAATCGGCATAAACGACGGTCGCCAGTATATCTGCAGCAATGAGCCTTATACCATATTCGGTGATGTTCCTGAAGCAGACCATATTACCTACTCTTGGAAATGCACAAAGTGGTATGATGATGATTCTCAAAATCGCACGTGTCAAATTTATTCTATTGATTCGAACAAGAGTAGCATTACAGAGAGAGATTTCCAAATCACCGAACCGGGTCTCTATGTCTTTACACGTTATGTGCAAACCAGTGATGATGATTTGAGGCCTCAACCTTCAGCCAATGAATTCAAAATTTACGTGGTTGCGCCAAGTGATACTGTGGGCGGTTTGACCAGCAATTACGATTTAATTTGTGAAGGTGGTAAAGTGACTTTGACACCGGATTGGGACAAGGCAAAAATCAAGATACCGAATGCGGATGATCCTACCAGAGATACCACGTTGGCTTCCATATCGGTCAGCTATGAATATAGTGTGGATGGCGGATCACACTGGTCAGCCTACGATCCTGAAAATGTAGAATTGGAATTTGGCAATGCTGAGATTCATGCTGTCTTCTCCTATCAAAGTCTTGATTGTAAAGCATATTCCAAATCTGTCCATATTGACGTTGTTGAAGATCCGGTTTTCCTTTCTGCTCCAGCATCAAGTGTATATGAAACTGAAACGATATGTCCTAACGGTGCTGTCACATTGACTGCCAGCGATCTGAAAAATATTGATTTCTCTACTGAAGACTATCCTCTTAATTATATTTGGAAATTTTTTGATAACAATTCCAATGAATATGTTGATGTTGCAGACGAGGCTACGTATGGTTATGAAAGCAATGGTAAAATAGCTCATGTCTCAAATTTTGTTTTACCTGGAAATGCATTCGCTAGTGATGGTGAAAAGAGTTATGTTTCTTATATTGTTGTGGCCGAAAACGAGTTGGGCTGCAACGCAAATAGTGATGACTTAACTAATCATGAAACACATACGTATGGTGATGCCCTTATCTATATTGATGAAATTATTGCTCCTACGGTAACCACTCACGTTACCTGTCCTCAAGATGGAACCCATAATTTGAAAGACAATGTTACGGTTGGCGGCAATTTGTTGTGGTACGAAAACTTCACTACTGAAGACGCAGAAGATAATGAATCTCAATTTACCTATTCTTTAGCAGAAGAAAACACTTATGTATGGTATGTGGCCAATGAAGGTGAAGGCAGATGTAACAGTGCCCGCGTGCCCGACAGCTTGGTGGTTCGTTACACTGCGCATATCGCCCTCACTTCTAACCCTGACTCGTTAAATCAAGATACTTGCCAATACGAGAATATTAAACCGATTACTTTCTCCTTTGACGGTGATGCCGTCCCCGAAGTGATTGGAACGCTTCCCGCTGGTGTTCAAGCAGTGACCAACACTTCCGCTCATACCTTTATTATCAGTGGCGCGCCCACTGAGGTCGGCGAATTTGGCTTTACGGTAAAATTACAGAATACGGTCTGCTCTCAACCGACTGAATTCCCTTGTCATCTAACAGTCCACTACTCTCCTCGTTCCACGGTCTATTTTACCAGCTGTAATCACGAACCCAAAACCATTGGTGAAGGAGCCGAAGCACGTACGTTCAACACGCCGGGAACCTATCAGGTCCGCCTCTCTTCTTCCCTCGGCTGCGACAGCGTCGTCACCCTTATCTATAATGATTACGACTACAACCAATTCGGCTATCAAGATGAGAACAAGGTTTTGGCCAACTGGTCCGACTTTAGAAACGTTACCACTCCAATCTCTTCTGGAATTACTGGAGAGTATGGTGGTAATAACTCACAGATTACGTATGACGATTGGAGCTATAGCTGGAGTTATACCTATAGTTTTATCTTGTGGGAACAAACCCATCAAATTTCTTCTAACATCACAAGTGGCAACAACTTTAAAGGCGGTAACGATGGCTCTTTGTCGTTGCCAAGTCCGGGTGCTAATGGTCAGTCACTCAGTACGGCAGGTACGTCGAATGGCAAATCCATTGTTTTGAAAACCAAGACAAAGGATTATGGCCAATTGTCTCTTCAAATGGATTACCAGACGAGTTCTGCTTCAGGAACCTCCAACCAGTCATTTAGTGTTATCACTATCGAATATTCCACCGATGGCAACCAGTGGTCCGGCTCGGGTATCGAGGTTCAGGAATTACCCAAAACGGAAGACGGTGGTACCACTACAGGTACTTTGACAATCCCCAACTTGCCAATGGCCATGAATGACAAGGATGAGCTTTATATTCGTCTGACCTTCGATGGAGCGGCTACAGCTGTTGAACAATATAGTGAAAATCAACCTCTCTTGTTGGATAACATTACTATTTCCGGTCATAAGGGTATTACAGATGTACAATTGGTTGAATATCCTTCTGATGTTTGTAAAAACCATTTGGCTACTATTGTGGCATCTGAGCCGTATGTTGAATGTGATGAGGATAGTACTCTTTGCGATACTTCTGTGGTTTATTATCATTGGACCAAAACGGTTGATGGTAACACTACGGAATTGGAAGAATTGGGTAATACCTTGGTGGTTCCTATTACCGAAACCGCTACCTATACGGTTACAGTAGGTACGCAGGAGAATTGTCATTCAACCGCATCCCAGACGATTTCAGTTTTAGAACCTATTGACCGTTATGACGATCTGCTTCGTACTCAGTCTTGGTGTGCCAATGACTTGGATAATTTCCTCTTCAAAGATTCTGAATCTGGTGAAAGTGTAGAAGGTGCTCGCATCAGCTATCCGTCTATTGATTCATTGAGCAAAAAGCCGGGAGTTTATGATTGCCGATTGAGTATCCCTTCTGAAACCGCCTGCGATAGTATCATTCATTTGCAGTTGACGGTTCTGAAATCCTTCGATACAACAATTTATGCCGCTATTTGCTTGGGAAGCACTTACGAAGAAAATGGCTTCAACGTAAGCCCTGACTCTGTTGGTTCCTATACGTTTACTCATAACGGATCTTGTTCCACCGGATGTGACAGTATTGTAACGTTGCACTTGACAGTGAACAGCGTGGAGCACACGTTGACCAGTTATGATGACGTTTTGATGGTGGCCTGGCCATTGAATGGCGGACCTAAAAAACTGACTCCCCAATGCGGTGAGGAAAGTGTGATGAGAAGCGCCGTCTTAACTTTTGAAGGACCTAACGGCTTTAAGGCAATCACTGCGGAAGAGGGTAGTACCTTGTCTTCTGCTGTTTGTCCGGCTGCCACGAACAGCGCCATCGCCCTGTATAATGGTATTGGCAAGTCCCATTACGCTTTGGAAGCTGAAGCCTGGACCTCTTTGGACAGCACTTCCGTACTTGTCAAACTGAATCCTACTGACTATGAGCCTTTGAAATTGAGCTTCGACTACAATAAGAGCATTGATCCTGTAAACGCCCAATACACCAGCGTCCAAAATAGCTTTACAAATGTTTCCTGTTACTATAGCTATGGAGATGGCAATTTTGTGCGTTTGGGCACTCCTGTTAGTTTGCAAACAGGTCAAACTGAAAACTATAAGACCCAATGGCGTAATATCGAATTCAATCTGTCTCGTTTGCACACCTTGGATTCTGCTGAATTGGATATCAAACTGGTGTTTACCGGTGGCAATAAGGGTAGAGGGGAATCTCATAGTTATGGTCGAAATTACGTACGTTACCGTTACTTCCCTGCCTATTTGAATATTGACAACTTGGTAGTTATCGGCGACAAGCCGGCACGTGCCAAGCTTCTGGCCAATGTGCCATACGCCACATACGTGAAACCGGGAGAGTTGGCATCCTCCACAGCCCATAATGGTGATACGGTCGCTATTTGTAAAGACAAGCAAATAACCTTTACTTCTCAAAAGGACGATGCCTATTTCAAATTCTTCCTCGAATATCCTGATGACACGCAATATCCTTTCAACGGCAGTACGACTAAAGCAATTTTACCACAAGAAACTGGATATTACAATATTATAGCTAAGGACAACAATGGCTGCGACAGTGTCTTTAAATTCTATGTCGAGGTCAACGAATATCCGATTATTTCATCCTGCACGGCTCCTAATATTTGTACGGATGCTCCATTCGCATTCGTTCCTGAGGGTGCAGATACTAATGTCAGATATTCCTGGCCAGCTCCTTCCAATCAGGCTATTGACAACGCAACCTTGAAACTTGGCGACCACCAAGATTCTTTGCGTGCTCAATTGATTAATTTAACAGATACTACGGTTCCGATTCAATATACGCTGACACCTTATATGGGTGGTTGCCGTGGCGATAATTTCACGGTTGATTTCAAAGTCTATCCTCAGGTCCAAATCTCAGAAGTTACCGCTTCTACAAATTATGATGGTTGTCCTGGCCAAGATAGAAATTGCACCATTCATCTTAAGTATCTTAAAAGTACGGAATCCCGTCGAATGCTTTGGGAAATTAATGATGTTATCGATACGGTTCCATTCTCCGAATCCGCCGACGAGCTTGACAGAGCTCATACTATCACCCTCCCTGCCTCACCTTGCGACACCAGCTACAAAGTGTTTGCTACCTATATGGACGGCGCCGGCTGTATCGCTAAAGATACCATCACGCTGACGGTTAATATCCCAGCAGACAGCTTCGAAATTGCCGAGGCCGATGCCGACAGCATCGTCTATTGCCTCAATCACGCTACTGAACCTGACACAAGCCTCGTTCCGGAAGCTTACTCCGGTTGCGGCGATACTCTCAAAGGCGTCTTAGTTGGTACTTACGTGGATAGTCCTACGGACATTACCTGTGAAGGTACTCGTACCTATACCTATAAATATACCGACTGCAAAGGTCAGGATACTACTTGGGATTATGTCTATAAAATCAGCCATAAGGCTCCCGAATTGAAACCGGATTCCTTATTGCCTGCTGATATAGAAGGACAAGACAATCTATATGCTGATCGTGATACTTCAGTCCTCTACAGCGATGATCAAGTTAAAGCGCTCTATCAGGATAATTGCGGCGGAGACAACCTCACCGTCACCCATATTCAGGTGGATTCTTCTACTGAAAACAGCGGTTGGAAGACCACCCGTATCTACACCGTCGTGACGGCCTGCCAAGACACGTTGTTGCCGAAACCGACGATGAGCGTGAGCGGTAGCGACCAAACGCCTCCTACACCGCCAAGTCCAGAGTCTGATCCACGTGAACCTATTGTGGATATTAACTGTTGTAAGGATGCTGCTTTCTCTACCAAACCATTTGATCCTACCTATGCTGTTCTGGGCTATGTTGACAACGATGGCGGTACAGTGACAGCAGTGAAGACCGATTCAACCATCACTGGCACTAACTGCGAGTGGACCATCACCTACACGTACAAAGTGGTTGACGCTTGCGGTAACGAACTTCTTGACCAAACCTACACCGTAAGCGGTAGAGATCAAGACGTACCTGTGTTGACTGTCAATATGCCTGACGGACAGAATGACATTGACGCTTCTATCATCGAAATCCCTGCTGCCTCAACTAAGGATGCTATAAAAGCACTCTTCACCGATTGTAGCGATGTTACGGTGGATAGCAGTAGGGTAGTCAGCGGCAACGACTGCGCCTGGACGGCTAAATTCTGCTATGAAATCAAAGATCAATGCGGTAACACTGCATTTGATACTATTACCTACACCGGCGGCGACCATAAAAAACCTACCTACGACCATCCGGCAGATACCACCGTGTATCTGTCACGCACTGGCGAGGTGGATACCACTGCCGACGCATTGGGCGTTCCTACCAACGTGCTTGACAACTCTGGAAAGACTCCTGCGGTTTCCCACATCGACACCAAAACAGATTCTTGCGCTATTGCCTATACGTTCAATCGTGAATGGCACGTGAAAGATAGTTGTGGTAACGATTCTGTTTATGTTCAGAAGATTGAAGTGAAAGACACCATCACCCCGAAGGTGACAACCCCGGTGGCTGAAGCAGAAGCATTCAGAACCATCGACGGCGCCTACAACCTGCCCAACGCTTTTGCTACCATTACAGATGCGGGCGTTAATGTAACAGGTATCAATATTGATCCTGAATTGAAGATGACTAAAATCGATACCGTTAACAGAAACACCTGTGGCCTCTACGTGGTTCGCACCTACACGGTACGCGACACCTGCAACGACAGCACAGCAACCTTCACGCACACGATTTTGGTTAAAGACACCCTCACTCCTGCCATCAACGGCACTTGGAAGAATGACACGGTCTATCTGACGGCTGCTTGCATTTACACTTTGCCCGATACACTCAAGACCGTGGCTGATGTGAACGCGCAGAAAGCTGACTTCATCAAAGGTCTGAACCTCAATCCGGCTATCACGATGACGCAGGATACAACCGACAAGGATGGTTGCGGTATGTTCATCACCCGCACCTACACTGTGACGGATTCCTGTAGTGGAAATTCCGCTAAGTTCACCCACAAGATAGTCGTGAAGGACACCCTCACGCCGAGCATCGCAGGCAACTGGGCCGACAGCACGGTCAATATGGATGTGGCCGGTCACTACGAATTGCCGACGAAATTCACCTCTGTCGCCGCTCTCAACGCTATGCGTGCAGACTTCATTCAGAACTGCAACATCAACGACCACATCGAGTTGGTTAGCGCCGACACAACGGGCGAAGGCACCTGCGGTCTGCAAGTGACTCGCACCTATCAGGTGACAGACTCCTGCAGCGGCAAGTCCAAGACCTTCACGCACACCATCACGGTGGCTGACACGGTGAAACCGGTAATCGCCGCCCTCACTTGGGTTGACGACACCGTATATCTGAAGATTGACACGACTTACGAACTGCCGACGGAATTTGTAACTATTGGCGATGTGAACGGTAAAGAGGCAAACTTCATCACGGGCAACAACCTTGATCCTAACCTGACGATGGTGGCCGATACGCAGAACAGAAACACCTGCGGTCTGCAAGTGGTCCGCACCTACACGGTACGCGACACCTGCAACGACAGCACAGCAACCTTCACGCACACGATTGTGGTTAAAGACACCCTCACTCCTGCCATCAACGGCACGTGGGGTGACAGCACGGTATATCTGACAGAGGATGGCACCTACACTTTGCCAGCTGCATACGCTACGGTGGCTCAGCTGAACGAACTCAAGCCCAACTTCATCAAGGGACCGAACTTGAATGCCGCAGTGACATTCGAGGCAGATACCAACGATGACAATTCTTGCGCTTTGTATGTTGTCCGCACCTACACGATCACTGACAGCTGCAGCCACAAGAGCGATACCTTCAAGCATAAGATCAATGTGAGCGACACGATCACGCCGCGCATCATCAGCAACTGGGCCGACAGCACGATCAATATGGACGCAGCCGGTCACTACACCTTGCCGGCAGCATTCGCAACGGTGTCTGATATCAACACTGCCTACGGCTCCGCCTTCATCAAGGGCAACAACCTTAGAGCAGCGGTTACGATGGTGGCCGACACGCAGAACAGAAACACCTGCGGTCTGAAAGTGGTCCGCACCTACACGGTGACGGACAGCTGCAACGGCAATACCAACACCTTCACGCACACCATCACGGTGGCTGACACGGTGAAACCGGTAATCGCCGCCCTCACTTGGGTTGACGACACCGTATATCTGAAGATTGACACGACTTACGAACTGCCGACGGAATTCACAACCATAGCTGAGGTGAACGGTAAGTTTGCAAACTTCATCACGGGCAACAACCTTGATCCTAACCTGACGATGGTGGCCGATACGCAGAACAGAAACACCTGCGGTCTGCAAGTGGTCCGCACCTACACGGTGAAAGACACCTGCAACAGCAAAGACAGCAGCTTCACGCACACGATTGTGGTTAAAGACACCCTGACACCTGCCATCAACGGCACGTTGGGTGACAGCACGGTATATCTGTCTGCTGCTTGCGGTTACACACTGCCTAATGCGTTTACAACAGTTTCCCAACTGAACACTTTGAATCCGAACTTCATCAGTGGTCCGAATATCGTTGAGAACATCACGCTGAAGGAGGCTGACACCAATGCTGTCGGCACCTGCGGCTGGAACGTGGTTCGCACCTACGAGGTGACAGACTCTTGTAGTACCAAGACAAAATCCTTCACGCACAAGATTGTCGTGCTGGACACCATCGCACCGAAACTCGCAGATGGCAAGGAATGGCTCAAAGACAGCCTGAACCAGAACGAACTCTTCGCTGATGCTTACACTGCGCCGTTGGCAAACGACGACTCCGTGAAGAAGCTCTTCCACGACTGCACGAACCTGAAGGTTACCCACAAGGATGATACCGTGCTCAACAACGACTGCGGATGGAAGATCAGACGTACCTACACCATCATCGACGACTGCGGCAACGAGAAAGTTGACTCCGTATTCATTGGCGGTAGCGACCAGACCAAGCCGACATTCACACGTCCGGCCGATACGGTTCTCTATCTGAGCGCCGATTGCCAAGTTGATACCACCACGACAACCACTTTGACACCTACGGATGTTGATGACAACAGCGACGTGACACCGACAGTTACCTATCGTAATGCGAACATCACTCAACGCTGCGGCAACACCTTCGAGTTCGACCGTATCTGGCGTGTGGTTGATGAGTGCGGCAACGTAAGCATCAGTGACAGCGTACAGCATATTACGGTTATGGATACGACCAGACCTGCCATCGCCGGCACGCTGACCAACGACACCGTTTATCTCAATAATCACACTTGTGATGCTTACCAACTTACGCCGGCTATGACCACTGTTGGCGCGGTTCGCACTCACAGCGGAGATCTCACCATCACCGACTGCAACGTTTCCGGTGCAACCGAGATTACAGTAGATTCTGTTGAGTATGGCGAGGGTACTTGCGACCACTACTATATCAGAACCTACACGGTGAAGGACAGCTGCAACAACAGCAGCACCTTCACGCACAAGATTGTCGTGATGGATACGCTCACGCCGAGCATCGCAGGCAACTGGACTGACAGTACGGTCAATATGGATGCTAACGGTCATTACGAATTGCCCGCCGCGTTCACCTCTGTGGCCGCTCTCAATGCTATGAAGGCAGACTTCATCCGGAACTGCAACATCAGTGATGCTGTTGCCCTGAGCCGTGCCGACACAACGGGCGAAGGCACCTGCGGTCTGCAAGTGACTCGCACCTATCAGGTGACAGACTCCTGCAGCGGCAAGTCCAAGACCTTCACGCACACCATCACGGTTGGCGACACCGTCAAGCCGGTCATCCAATGCAAGGATGTTGCTCGAAGTAGTTACACGAATGTGGGATCTGATACTTATACCAAAGACAGTGATTCTTGGAATGTCACCGCTTCTGATAACAATGCAATTGATACAATTTATTATCATTTGTCTGGTGCTACGGAAGGAGAGGGTGCTAATACGTTGAACGGCGTTACCTTCAAAACTGGTAAGACTTTGGTCACTTGGACGGTTAAGGATGTTTGCGGTAACGATACCACTTGCACCGATACCATCAAGATTATCAACGTCAACCCGATTACAGTCTATATTTCTGAAAACACGGATACGGTGACTTACGATGGTCATGAACATTCCTTGACTGGCTATCGCGTTGATTCTATCAGCAACAATCTCTATACCACGGCTGACTTCAGACTCAAACCAAGTGCTTCCAACGATACTATTGTGAAAGGTACTTTGGCTGGTTCCTATTCTATGAATTTGGATGATAATGACTTTGAGAATGTAAGTCCGTATTTCAACAATATCAGTTTTGCAATCACGGATAACAATTTTGTTGTTAAGAAGAATCAGGCAGTCATCACGATTGCTTCCGGTTCTCATACCTTCGATGCAAGTGAGTATGACGGTCAACCGCATTATTTCCCAAGTTATGTTGTAACGTATAATGGCGAAACAATGCCGTGTACTGCTCAAGATTCTACGAAGTTTGTCCTGCCTGCCGGTGACACACTCTCTGTTACGCCGACTGGTTATGTGATAGATGCAAGAGAAACTGCCGAACATAACAACACCTTCACTTGGGAATTGCAACACGCCGATTGCTATGCTAACGAAATTGATACGAATGGTTTGGTGGGTACCATCCATTTCAATGCCTTCCCGCAGCCTATCGTTATCTCTTCCGAAACTATGATCTGGACGTATGACGGCAATGCTCACAGCTATCCGAAATACACGGTGAAATTCGGTGATGAATATGCTACTCGCTTTGAAGCTGATACCACCAAGTTCATCCTTCCGATTACGGGCGACACGGTGAGAATCCATAGCACTGCATCCATCACTGATGCCGGTAAGGTGGCCAATACGTTCACTTACACTATCGATAATGATGTGATTTACGTTGGAGAACGTGACACGATTGTTGATACCTTGTATGTCTTACCGCTCACCGGTGTGGTTGTCACCATTACAGAAAATACTGACACCGTCACTTACGATGGTACTCCACATTCCGTTACCGGTTATGAAGTGACGAATATCAGCAGCAACCTCTATCACGTGGCTGACTTCACCTATAATGGCCAAGTTGCCGATACGACTGCTTCTGGCACATACGCAGGCACCTACCCGATGAATGTGCTTTCTACCCAATTCGCAAATACGAATAGTAACTTCTCCGGTGTCACCTTCACGATTGTGGATCAAGACTTGGTAATCAACCCGATCCAGTCCAATATCCAAATCACAGCCAAGAGTGCTGAAAAGAACTTTGACGGCACGTCGCTGACAGAAGCTGGCTACACCCACACGATGAACGGCAACCTCGTGGCTGGCGATACCATCGTGGCTACCGTTGTTGGTTCTCAAACAGCTGTCGGCTCATCCGACAATGTGGTTACCGCTTACTACGTATTGCGTAAGACATCTGCAACCACCTTTGATACGATTACCAACTGCTACACCTTCGCTGATCCAGCAACTGTCAATGGCACGTTGCGCGTGAACAAGGCACTTGCTATCGTCAGCAAGGATTCTGTCGATGTGGATTGCTATGGCAACCACAACGGCACGGCAACCATTGTGGTTGAAGGCGGTAAATTAGTTAACGATAAGTATGAATACACAGTGGCTGGTCCTAACAGCTATAGCGTGATAGATTCTATCGGAACAACACTTGAATTGACAGGCCTCTATCCGGGTGCTTATACGGTAACCTTCAAAGATGGTTTGGATTCCACATTGACGGCAACCTTCAGCATCAATGAACCTGATACGTTGGTGGCTGAAATCACTGCTCCGAACGCTCTCTGTCCGAACCAGGGTTCTTATCCTGTTTCTGTAACAGTGAATGGTGGTAACGGTACGAATGCTTACGTTTGGGGTTCCAATGCAACAAATGTCAATGCAACCTCTACCGTGGTAGCACAAATCGGTGCTTCCGACTGTGGTACTGAATATACCGCTGCTGTCAAAGTTACGGATGCTAAGGGTTGTGTGGCTAAGGACACCGTGAAGTTCACCGTGGATGATAACGAGGCACCGACCTTCACCGCACCTGCTGACATCACTCTCTGCCGCAATGTTGACGGCGCAATCGAGGCTCCTATCTCTGTGACGGGCGTTCCGACTGGCTACAGCGACAACTGCTCCAACGAAGCTACAATGATTCGTCACACCACATTCCGTGACATCGACACTACAGGTACCCTCAACACGCTGATGGTCATCCGTCGTGAATGGATCGTTAAGGACAGCTGCGGAAATAGCGTCGCTGACACGCAACGCATCTCCATCAAACCGAGCATCGCCGGTAGCGATTACGTGCTGACTGCTCCTGCCGATATCGAAGTCACTTTGCGTTATGGTGCTGTCGATACACTCTTAGAGAATATCGGTATGGCTGTCGCTACCAACATTCCTCGAGGTATTGCTACTCCGGAAATCACGAACAACAAACCTGAAAACGACAGGTATCCGGAAGGCATCAACTATGTGGTTTGGACGGCTACTGACGAATGCGGCTTCACTGTGGTTGATACGCAAACGATTATCGTCAACTATCCTCCTTGTGATCCTGTTACCTATTATGGTTACGAATATCCTGCTGTACGTATCGGCGGCAACTGCTGGTTGGCTGAGAACTTGCACAACACGCAGTATGCTGATAACGCAAATATTCCTGAGTATAGTAGTTATAACAACAACGGCAATATGACCGGCAACTACGGTTTGCTCTACACTTGGTATTCTGCTGTTCGCGTTCCGGAAGGCAACGACAATATCGATGCTCCGTTGACAAACGGTTATGTACAAGGTGTCTGCCCTGACGGTTGGGCTATCCCGACGGATGCAGATTATAACGCACTCTTCTCAGTTGTCGGTTCTACTAATGTCTTGAAAGATGTAGATACCAGATTCTGGTTGCCGGGTGCAGCTGGCACAACCCCGAACACAGGATTCAATGCCCGCGGTGCCGGTTTCTATGACGAAGCCACCGGCCGTTATATGAACCTCCTCGGTGAAACCTACTTCTGGACTTCCAACACGGGTGCTATTGTCTCACAAGGCAAGTGCTCCGCTATCACACACTACTGCCCTGAAATGATCAACTACAGCCAAGACAAACACAATGGCTATAGTGTTAGATGTATTAAAAAGGAGTAGTTTTTTCATAATTATTGTTAGCGCTGTGCGAAAGCACAGCGCTTTTTTTTGTATTTTCGCGGCCCTAACCAAAAAAGCAATGATGAATCCCTACGACGATAACGAAGATAATGATATAGAAGAACTTGCGGAACAATTCAAGCAGGCGGAAAGTTGTGGTACCCCTCTCTTCTTTGATGAGGATGACTATCAGGACGTCATCGGATTGTTCTTGGAATCCGGTGAGATGGAATATGCCCAAAAAGCCATCCAACGCGCCATTTCCGAATTTCCCGAAGAGCCCTATTTCCGAATCCAATACGCTAAGTATTATGCGTTGATGATGAATTATAAGGATGCCCAACGCGAATTGAACTATCTTGAGGCGAATTTCACGCCTATTCCTGAATTCTATATAGAAAAAGTGCTGATTTCCCACGCGTTTAACCAGAAAGTCAACGGAATAGAACTGCTGAACAAGGCGCTGGATTTAGATGAAAATATTCCCGAAGCACATCTCTTGTTGACGCATGAGTACCTTTCCGACAACGATATTGAAAAAGCAGTCCATCACGCCGTCCGTGCCATACAGCTGGATGTCCTCGCCGCTGAGGACCTCAAAATCGTCACGATAGATTTCCAAGGATTCTTCGCACCCAACAACGGTCCTCTCGAAGAGTTCTATACGCGTATGACCGAGGAACTCCCGATGTGCGGCAGCCTGTGGAGCGGGCTGGGGCTCGTCTATATGAACCGCCACGAATTTGACCGCGCCATTGAGGCTTTCCAATTCCAACTCTCACTCGACGAGGATGACTCCCTTTCCTACGTCAATCTGGCGGAAGCTTACCTCGCTTCGGGAGATTACGAAAACGCCCTCGGAAATTTTAAAATCGCCCAGGACAAAAGCGAAATCCTGCGTTTCGATGTGCAGCTGGGACGCTGCTATTTCTATATGGGTGATTATGATCAGGCTATGTGTCATTTCCTCCAAGCCAAACAGGATGATCCGCTATACGCCTTTGTTATTTCCGACATCGTCCGCGTTTTCAAGGTACAGGGGAAATATGACGAGGCACGCGCCTATCTCCGCGACCAACTTAACAAGGATCCCCACAATATCGATGCGATTGAGGAATTGATAGATTTGCTCAACCCTCAAAAACACGTGGAGGAAATCAAAGACCTGTGCTTCGCCGCTCTGCATACGGAAAACTGCTCGAAATACCCGTTTCTGAATTATTTCGTGTTTTACTGCTGCCATACCGATGGCGCGGATCTGGGCATTGAAATCTGTTCGGAATACGAATACGACCCGGACTTGTGCACGAATGTTTCGTACTTTTTGGCTGCCCTCTATTTGAAAAAAGGACAGATTCAAAAAGGTTGCGAGTATTTGGAAGTCGCCCTACAGGCCGACCCCAACTTGTGCTTCTCCGATTTTGAGGAAATGGATCCCGAACTCAAAACCATCCCCGAAGTGGCAGAACTGCTTACGCTCTATAAGGACGAAGATCGCGATGCCCACGATTTGACGAAATTTTTCAATTAACACTCCTATATGAAGAAAATACTCTCTTGCCTGTTGTTGGCTGTATTGTCGCTGCACTGTTTCGCGCAGGCAGACACCGTGGCGAACAAAATGTCCGTTACCGACAAGGTGATTTCCTGGTACAATGGACATCTGAATTACGGAACGGTAACCCTGCTGATGGCGGTGGAAAGCTCCTTTATCCCATTCCCGTCCGAAGTGATTGTGCCGCCCGCCGCTTATCAGGCCTGCAACAGTGACAATGCGTCATTGTATAAAACGGATTCCAAAGTGGCCAATGTCATCTTTGTCATCCTCTTTGCGACGTTGGGCGCGATGATCGGTGCCATTATCAACTATGTGCTCGCCCTGCTCCTGGGCCGTCCCATCGTCTATTGGTTCGCCGACAGCAAAGTGGGACACCTGCTGCTGCTGAATAGCGAAAAGGTCAAGAAGGCCGAAGACTATTTTATCGCCAACGGCAAAAGTTCCACTTTGATAGGCCGCCTGATTCCGGCTGTACGCCAATTGATTTCCATACCGGCGGGCTTGGCCAAGATGAATGTCGGCGTATTCCTACTCTTTACCGCCATTGGCGCGACACTGTGGAATACCATCTTGGCATTCTTGGGTTATCTCGCACACGGACAGAAGGACTTGATTGACAAGTACAACGGCGAACTGAAGATCGCCCTTTGGGGATTGTGCGCCGCTTTCGTCATCTATCTGGTCGTCAAAGGCGTAAAGTCTTCAAAGGCCTCCAAAGCCAAAGCCTCTTCTGAAGCGACGACTGGAGAAAACATCGCCCAATGAGAGATTACGGCCTGATAGGGAAGATGCTGGGGCACAGCTTCTCGCAACGGTATTTTACGCAGAAGTTCGCGGCGGAGAACCGCCCCGACTGCCGTTATTCCCTCTACGAACTTTCCGATATTTCCGAATTTGAAGAGTTGGTCCGGTCCCATCCGGATTTGCTCGGACTCAACATCACCATCCCCTATAAGCAGACTATCATCCCGTTGTTGGACGAGGTGGATGTGGAAGCTGTCAGGGTGGGGGCCGTCAACACCGTGCGGATTTTCCGCGACGGCAATGCGGCACATACGGTGGGCTTTAACACGGATGTGGAGGGCTTCCGCCTGTCGTTGGCCGGTCATCAGGTACCCGCGTGTGCGCTGGTTCTGGGCACGGGCGGCGCTGCTGCTGCCGTTATGCACGTGCTGCGCGACTGGGACATCGATTGCCGGCAGGCCTCCCGAACGAACCATAACGGAGCGCTTGGCTATTCCGAACTCACCCCTGCCATTGTCTCGGCAACCGAGCTGATTGTCAACTGTACGCCATTGGGTATGTTCCCCAATGTGGAAGCAAAACCGGACATTCCATACGAGGCCATCACGAACCGCCATTTTCTGTACGATTTGGTCTATAATCCAGAGGAAACGTCATTTCTTCGGGAGGGAAAAACGCGCGGTGCGCAAATCCAGAACGGTTTGCGTATGCTCACGTTACAGGCGGATGCCTCTTGGAAAATCTGGAATGAAGCTAGAAGAACAGTATGTCCTTGACGACGGGAATGGCGTAATCCGCATTGATGCGCTCGATGATGGTGCTTTTCTGTCCGGCCAGCTCAAAGCGCATCGCGGCATTGGGAACCTGTACCTTCATTACCCCGTTTTTTAGGGATATGCATTGGGAATGCTTGGCGCATAATTCGCCAACGTACTCTGGCCATTTGTCTATAACCATCCGTTCAGCGTAGATCTTCTGTTTTCCAGACTGGTTGACGAAATTGTAAATCAAATCCTTAAGGTTTGTTTCATTGTTGTTTCGCATAGTGAGTCACTGTACAAATATTAAGGCCGCGAAAATAGAAAAAAATGCGGTATTCGCCTCGCCGTTTTTGGGAGCATTAAGTATTCAAATCTTCCGTTGTGAGGCCGGTGGCCTTGGCAATGGTTTCCATATCAAATCCCTGCTCTAACATTGATTTCGCGATGGACAGTTTGGTCTCCGCTATGCCTTTTTCCATACCTTCCTTCAACCCCTCTGTTCGTCCTCTCTCCATACCTTCTTCCAATCCTTCTGCCTTCCCTTCTTTACGTCCCTGTTCCATTCCTTTCTCCATCCCTTCCTTCAGTCCTTCCGCTCTACCTTCGGCCCTGCCTTCCCAGACGCCTTCCAATCGGTATGTCCGTGCCGAGTCGCGGGCGGATTTCATAAGATCGACGTGGCGGAAATAGCGGAGCTGGTCAGTCCGGTCCATCATCATATACAGCAGCTTTTCGCGGGCTTGGTCGAGGCCCGGGGTGGTGGTGTCGTCCTTGATGCGGCCGTTCTTGAGGTAGTCGAGCCACTCCTCCAACGGCGTGGCTGGCTCCTTGTCGAACTCGTTGACGCGGACGATGTAGTATTCCGGGAAGATCTCCTCGGGCGTCTTGATGGTCAGCGCGTTCTGCTGCTTCAGGGAGATTTTCAGCGTGTCGTGGGTGTTCACGCCGGTGAAGGTGGTCCGGCCGTGGTAGAGGTAGTCGGTGCCAATTCCGAAGTCGAAGTACAGGATGTTGATGCTGTAGATCTTCTTGACGTTCTCGTACTCGTCGCCGAGGGCGATGTGCTCCGCGATGTTTTTGGAAACGCTGTAGAGGATGCGCTTTAGGAAGTCGGTCTCGCTGGACTGCTGAACCTCCACGATGATGATTTCGCCTTTGGAGTTCTTGGCCTTGATATCGACGCGGTTGAACTTGTCAACGTCGTACTCCTGGTTGGCCTCGCTTTCGAGGATTTCCTCGATCTTGATGTCCTCGTTCAATAATACTTTGATCAATCCTTCGAGCACGCCGAAGGAGGCCTTGTCGCGGAGCAGGTTCTTGGCTGCCCAGTCGAATCTGACGTATTTTTCCGGTATCATGGTTTCGCCTTTTTTGGAGCCGCAAAAATAATTATTTTTTTTAATTTTCTTTTCATTGTTAAAATTTCCCACTTTTTTAAAATCCGAGGCAAAGATAGTGGAAATTGCGCATAAATTAAAGTAAAATGAAAAATATTATTATGCTTTGTTTTAGATTGTTATAAATGTGGTTTTGAAAAATTAACAATTAATAGTTAAGAAACGAACACTCGTTTGGGAGGAATTTGGTGCCTGCGGCGCGGATTCACACATTAAAATAATTAAAATGATTAAAATAATATGCCTCTCCAATTGTTCATTGTACATTGTAAATTGTACATTGTACATTATTTTTGTATTTTTGCGCCCCTTAAAAAAATTGAATATGGATATAGTAGCAAGTGGCATTCGCCCTACCGGTTTTCTTCATCTCGGCAACTATTTCGGCGCGCTGAGAAACTTTATTAAGATGCAGAATGAGAACAAATGCTTCTTTTTCATCGCAGATTACCATTCTTTGACTACTCATCCGAATCCTACGGATTTGCGGACCAATGTGAAGAATGTGCTTATTGATTATATCGCTGCCGGTTTGGACCCGGAGAAGGCTACTATCTATGTGCAGAGCGATGTGCCGCAAGTCTGTGAGCTGAGCCTTCTGCTCTCTATGAATGTTTATGTCGGCGAGCTCCAGCGCGTGGCTTCTTTCAAGGAGAAAGTCCGTCGCCAACCTAACAACGTCAATGCCGGGCTGCTCAACTACCCCGTTTTGATGGCCGCTGACATCCTGCTGCATCGCGCCGACAAGGTGCCCGTAGGCAAAGACCAGGAACAGCATTTGGAAATGACGCGCGATTTCGCACAGCGCTTTAACCATATCTACAACAACGAATATTTCAAACTCCCGGTCGCTTACAACTTCGGTAACGACTTGGTGAAGATTCCCGGACTGGATGGCTCTACCAAGATGTCCAAATCTGATAACGAGGCTTCCTGCATCTATCTCTCCGATGCCCCAGAAGTGGTTCGCAAGAAGATTATGCGCGCTGTGTCCGACAGCGGCCCTACAGAACCCGGCCAACCCAAGTCCCAGGCTGTGGAAAACCTCTTCAGTTTGATGAAGGCCGTGTCCGCACCCGAAACTGTTCAGTTCTTTGAAGACCAATATCAGGCCTGCCAAATCCGCTATGGCGATATGAAGAAACAACTGGCTGCCGATATGATTACCTTTATGCAACCTATCTATGAGCGTATTTTGGAATTGCGTTCCAAAGACGACTACATCAGCCGTGTGGCTCGTGAAGGTGCGGAAAAAGCACGCGAAAGCGCATCCAAAACCGTACGCGACGTTCGCGAAATCATAGGTTTTAAGGCTCTCTAATCTTTGCACAATGGCACTTCTTACTGAACATCCTCTATGGCTCGCCATCTTCGCTGTCCTTTTGGGCGTCGGTTACGCGTTCTTCCTATATTATAAAAATGAAAATATAATATTTGAAAAACGACCCCGTACCATTATGGCCGTTTTGCGCGGTTTGGCTATCACGTTGATAGCATTCCTGCTTCTGGCTCCGATGCTGAAATTGACCGTGAAGAAATCTGAAAAACCGATGATTTTGGTGGCCGTCGATAATAGCGAGTCCGTGAAGTCCAACAAGGATTCGGCTTTCTATAAAAAAGACTATCCCGCACAAGTGCAGAAACTGATTGCCGAATTGGGCAATAAATATGAAGTGAAAACCTATCTTGTGGGTGATGAAGACCATCTTGTGGGCGATAAAGAACCTTTTACCATTGATTTCTCCCACAAATCCACGAACTTGTCATCTCTGTTTGACCAGGTGAGTATGCTCTATTCCGGCCGGAATGTCGGAGCCGTGGTAATGCTTACGGATGGTATTTTCAATAGTGGCGCCAGCCCGTATTATAAGGCGCAGAATTTGAGCTGCCCCGTTTATACCGTGGGGCTGGGTAGCACGGAACTGACCAAGGATTTGTTCGTCTCCGATATTTCTCATAATCGACAGGCACTCAAGGGAAACTTCTTCCCCGTGGAAATCAAGGTTGCCGCCAACAAACTTTCAGGTAAGAGCGCCGAACTCAGTGTGTTTGAAGGAGAAACGGAAGTGTTCCATAAGTCCTTGGCCTTGAGTGGCAACCGCTATTTCGAAACGGTGAAATTCAGCTTGGAAGCTAAAAGCAAGGGCATCCATCAATACCGAGTCGAGCTGACTGAACTGGACGGTGAGGTGACGCACAAGAACAATCACAGCAGATTCTTTGTAGAAGTGGTGGAGTCCCGCGACAAGGTGGCTATAGTCTATAACTCTCCGCATCCCGACGTGGCTGCTATGAAGGAAGCTTTGGAACTTACGGACAACTATGATGTTGAAGTGTCCACGATTAATGAGTTCCACGGTAATCCTGCAGATTATAGTCTGATAATCTTGCACCAATTGCCGTCTGCCGCCAATTCCGCTTCCAATTTGTTGTCTCAAATCCGCAATTCGAGAACATCCGCGTTGTATGTTGTGGGACAGCAGACCAACTTGTCAGTTTTCAACACATTGAATACGGGTGTCACGATCACGCAAAGCAAAACGATGACCAACAACGCTATGCCGTTGTATAATGGTAATTTCACCTCGTTTACTTTTTCGGAAGAGGGACAGAGTATGATTCCGTTCTATCCTCCCATTAAAACGATATTCGGAACGTATAAGACGAGCGTGTCCGCTAACGTGTTTATGTATCAGAAGATTAGTGGTGTGGACACGAAATACCCGTTGGTGGTTTTCAATGACCAAAACGGTGCGCGCACGGGCGTTGTCACGGGTACGGGATTCTGGTCTTGGAAGTTGTACAACTATTTGCACGCAGAGAACCACGAGGCTTTCAATGAGTTTGTGGATAAAATGGTTCTCTATTTGGCCGCAAAAGGCGATAAGAGCCAGTTCCGCGTAGAACATCCAGGCGTTTTTGCTGAAAATGCTCCTGTGGAATTTGCCGCCGAATTATACAATGACAGTTATGAGCTGATTAACGAACCCGACATCAAGATGGTCATCAAGGGCAGTGGCGACACAACGTACGAGGAACAGTTCTCCAAGCAGAATAACAGCTATTATCTGAATGTCGGCGAGCTTCCTGTGGGCAATTACACGTGGACTGCCACCGCACAGGTGGGCAGTAAACGTTTCGAAAAGAGCGGCCGTTTCGCTGTCCAGGCCATTATGATTGAGACTGCCAATCTGGTAGCCGACCACGATTTGCTGAAGAGCATTTCCAAAGCCACGGATGGTAAGTTCTTTGATAAAAAAGACATCCAGAAGGTCGCCCAGGAAATCAAGCGCAATGAGAATATCAAAACCATAGCCTCCTATAAGAAGAAATATACAATGCTGCTCAATTCTCCGTGGTATTTGCTCGCCATCGTACTTCTGCTCGGCGCAGAATGGTTCTTGCGCAAGTGGAATGGAGGATATTAGAATAGGTAATAGGTAATAGGGAATAGGTAATAGGTAATAGGTAATAGGTAATAGGGAATAGGGAATAGGGGGGCTTATTTAGGTGATAGATGTTTAAAAGGTGGTTTTGTGGGGGATTGATGACGGAGTTTTTGGATGTATGGATGTTTTTGAGGCTCCTGTTAGAAAGATATAATATAATAAGAGAACGTAGAATAGATATTAAGAATGAAGAACTTACGAAATATAGTATTGCTGTTAGTGGCGATGTTTGCTGGGGCGAATGTGTCAGCGCAGCAAATCGCCCTGTTGAAATACAATGGCGGTGGTGACTGGTATGCCAATCCTACGTCTCTGCCCAATCTCATCAAATTCTGCAATGCCAATTTGGGTATGTCGTTAGATGCCAAGCCGGCAACGGTAGAGGTGGGTAGTGCGGACATCTTCCAATATCCGTACGTCCACATGACGGGCCACGGCAATGTGGTCTTAAGCGATGCTGAGGCGTATAATCTTCGTATGTATTTGATGTCTGGCGGTTTCCTTCATGCGGACGACAACTACGGCTTGTCCAATTTCATCCGCAAGGAGATGAAGAAAGTCTTTCCTGAGTTGGACCTGGTAGAGGTTCCGTTCAATCATCCTATTTTCCATCAGAAGTACAATTTCCCGAACGGCTTGCCGAAAATTCACGAGCACGACAACAAGTCGCCGCAAGCGTTAGCCCTTTTCTGGGAAGGCCGTATGGTGTTCCTCTTCACGTACGAGTGTGACTTGGGCGACGGATGGGAAGACTATGTCGTTCATAAGGATTCGGAGGCCACGCGTACCAAAGCGTTGCAGATGGGTGCCAACATCATTCAATACGTGTTCTCCAATTAATTTAGGATTTTACAATTTCTTTTCCCCCATACAATGTACAATGATTAGGAATAATGGGACGTTTGTCACATTATTCTTAATGTGTTATTTCGCATTGTAGGTGTGTTCCGCGTCCTCCGCGGTTGAATTGTAATGAAAGTAATAAAATATTTACTTCCGATTAGCCCTGATTTGCCTCCACCCGAAATGAATAATGGATGCCAACACCACTGTTGTAGAGACGGTGCGGTGCACCGTCTCTACGGGGTTTTCATGATGTCATTATTATTATCATAGTTCAATAATTAAAAAGTGTGTCTTCCGCGCCGTAGGCACCCCTCTGCGAGACTCCGCGTCCTCCGCGGTTAAAACAATGAGGGCGAGAGAAGTTACATCTCCGTTTCGTCGAAGACGCAGTCGAAGCCGCTTTCGTCTGGCAACTCTGTAGTGTAGGTCAGGTTACGGGGCACGGAAAAGCAGTGGGCTGCGAGCTCAATGCTGTCCGTGTCGCTGTCGTATGCGGTGACAGTAAGGTCTTTGCGGAAAAGCGCGATCATCAGGGAAAGTTCGCCGTTGCCGCAGTTCTTATACAGCAACTTGCTGCCGCGCGGCACCGTTTCAAGGTAGTCTGTGAGAAAAGGTAAAAAGCTGAGCTTGCCTTTACATTTGAAATCTACTGTTGAACCTTTGTATATGTAGTTGTGATAGACGATGTCCGTAAGATATTCGGGAGTTTCGCATTCCTCTTTGAGCTTGGCAAATTCCTCCACGTAGTAATGGCGGAACAGGCGTGTGGTTTCCAATATGGACTTGCCTTGGCGGAATTCTTCGTTGTCAGGCGTTACGCGCTCGCGGATGGTGACGGTGACGTCCCCGCGATGGATGCAGGTGTCGTGCTTCGGGAACTGGTCGCCAATGCCGTGCGTGATGATGGGTAGAATGTCCAATCCGAGTTTGTCGGCCAAGTGGAACGCGCCCTGATGGAATCGCAGAATGTCGTGGTCAACAGAGCGTGTGCCTTCGGGGAACACGAGCACGGAATAGCCTTTTTCGACCATCTCCTGGATTTTCGGGAAGTTGGAGTCCATACCGTAGGAAGCGGGCAGGTAGTCGGCGTTGCGCACGATTCGGCGGTATAGCGGGGTGTTCCACGCCCAGTCGTTGGTGAGCACGATGATTTTCGGATGTAGCGACAGGGTATAGAGCAGGTCGAAGTGCGACTGATGGTTGCAGATGATGACAGCGGGCTTTTCAAAGTCCTCGTTGTGCGGATTGATGACCTTGAAGGTGGAACGAGGAATGCGATGCGCCGTAGAAAGCATCATCTTCTTGAGCAACTTGTGGTACTTGAGCTTGTTCTCGTCATTGCGCTTGCCCAAGGTCAGCCAGATGAAGCCGCCGCACGAAAGCACACACACACCGAAGAAGAAGTACGGAAAACCGATGACACTGCGGAACAGACTGTCGATGGTGACGGGCTGGCGGCGCGGACGACCCTTCCGCATCGTCAGCCATTTGAAGATGATCGGCGGGACTACATACGCCATCAGCACCACGGAGAACATCCCGATGATGGTGACCTCTGCCAGGGATTTCATAGCCGGATGCTTGGCAAATATCAACATACCGATGCCGATGAACATAATGGAGGCTGACAAAATGATGCTGTTCTTGAACTGCGACAGCATTTTGCGACCGTATTTGTATTCGTAAATCAGGCCTTCCGTGACAAAAATCGAATAGTCGTCGCCCATACCGAAGATGAAGGTGGCGAGGATGATGTTGACGATGTTGAACTGGATGCCCGTCATTCCCATAATGCCGAGAATCCACGTCCACGCGATGACAAGCGGCAGAAAGGCCATCAGGCAAAGCTCGATGCGCCCGAAGGTGAAATATAGGAATAGAAGGACGATAATACCGCAAATGTAAAGCACGTGGTCGAAATCTTTGGACAGTGCGTCAACTAAGCGTGAGGCGATGGAACTTTCAGAGAATGCAAAAACATTGTTGTTCTTGGCGGCTAACTTGTTGAAATCGGCGATGAAGTTGTCGGAACTGTCTTTGTCGATTTTCAAGATGTTATAGACCATCACGCGCCCGTCATCTTCGGTGATGTAGTTCTTGGCCAGGTTGTCACGGATGAGGTCGAAGTGGCTGACCTCCTGCGGCGTGTACTCACGTTGGATGAGCTCCTTGCAAGGTTGGAAGGCCTCCGGATTGAAGCCGTTGGCAGTGGCGGCGCGGTCAAGGTCGGCGCAGAACTGGTCGCGATGCTCATCCCAAAACAGGTTCCATCGGTCTATGCGCTGTTGTTGCAACTCCTTGGATGGTAGGAATCGTCCGATGCCGCTGACGTTCTTGACGGCGGACTGGAAGACGATGATCTGCAAGAAGTCAAGGTTCTGCTGCACCTCTTCGTTGTGTTGCAGCGCCTCCTCCAAAGTCTTGCCCTCGGCGATGAAATATACGGTGTTGACGGTAGTGTCCGCTTCGGCGCGCAGTTTGTCGAACTCAACTTTCTGCTCCTTCGTCATATAGTTGATATGGTGCATATTGGTGTCGAAGGTGGTGCGTTTGCTGAAGACGGCGAAAACAATGGTGAGGGCAACGATGCCGAGGAAGATGCCCTTGATGTTTTCGGGTCGGAACTCGGCAACGGGACGGAAGGCTAAGCCGCGTTCTTTGCCTTGGAAGTGCTTGCCCATCAGGTGTGGCAGGAAGATGAGCACAAAGAGGATGGTGCCGACCAGTAGGAGCGCGGAAAACAGTCCTACATCCTTCATAGCGGGCGAGCTGATGAACAGCAGACTGATGAACGCGCCCACGGTGGTGATGTTGCCAATCAGCAGAGGCGTGACGATGTCCTTGATGATTTGTTCTTTGTCATCGGTACGCTTGAAATGCGACAGGACGTGTATCGGGTAGTTGATGGCAATGCCGATAATGATGGAGGCCACGCCGATGGCGATTACCGACACGGGATTCTTGATTAAGGCGATGAGGCCGAGTGCGAAGATTACGCCAAAGAGGGTGGAGAGGAAGATGAGAATGATGCTTCGCGCATTACGGTAATAGTAGATGAGCAGGGCGAGAATGAGTATGAGCGCCAGCCCGATGGCGGAAAAGCTGTCCTTCTTGATTTGTCGGGAGTTGGTCAATGATACTTGTGAGGCTCCGAAACTGTGCACCTGCACTTTGCCGTCCATAGCCTTCATCACCTGGTTGGCGGCTTGGTCGATGTGCTGGATTAGCAGTGCGTTGTTTTTGGTCTCGCTAAGCGGATATTGGGAACTGACAATGACGAGGGCTTCGTTCCCGGCTTTGTTGAAAATATGGTCGTTGTCCGTGTGGTAACTGTCGTCCATCTTGAAGGCGTTGAGCGATTGCAGCACTTCGGATGAGAAGAACATCGGGTCGCGCTGAATCATCGTGCGCATCATCGGAATGGGGGAGGCGAGCAGCTGCTTGTCGTTGGCGAGCTGCTGGCTGATATATTCGGGCGAAATCATATTGTCCATTCGGGCATAATCCTCTTCCGTGAGGAAGTAGGGGAGGTTGTCCAACACGAACTCGGTGACCTCGGTGATTTGTGCTTCATCAATAGAAGAGAGCAATTCCTTGTGAACGGTGTCCTGTTGCTCCAACGTTTCTGCAAAAAGGTCTGCTGCCTGCGACAGTAAATCGATGTCTGGTTCTTGCGTGGTGTCTGCCATGGCAATGTTGACGATGATTTTATTGTCACCGCCGAGATGCTCGTACGCGTAGTTCACGCGCTCGTTCTGTTTGTTGGAGGGTAGAAAACTGCTGATGTCTTCCACGAAGTGGAGACGTAAGGCGCTGAAGATGCAAAGCCCGATGAATATTAGCAGCATTCCCCACATAGCGGCGGGCTTCTGCTCAAAGTAGTGGTATATCTTTAAAAATAGGTTCTTCATTATTTGATGAAGGGTTTAGGGTTAGTGGTTAAGGGTTAATGATTTAAGAAAATCACAAAAATTGCCGTTAGTATGGCGATAAGTCGTTTTTTGATGAATTGTCGCCGTGTTATCGGATAGCTTTGGGCAGGGCGGATACTACAAATTGCGATCTTTCAGAGCTGTTCGAAGATTGAGAATTTGGCGAGATGCCATTTCTGGAGGCGGTATTGGAGGGAGGTCCAAAGCACGCCCCAGCCGTATTTGGAGCTGCGGCGGAAGTTGATGGACGAGGCTTCCGGGAAGTATTTGGTCGGGCAGGTGATTTCCGCAATCTCGTAGCCGGCGTAGAAAATCTGCGCGAGCATCTGGTTGTCGAACACGAAGTCGTCGGAGTCAGCCATATAGTTGATGCGGCGCAGGACCTCGCTGGAGAACGCACGGTAGCCGGTGTGGTATTCTGACAATTTCTGGTGCATGACGATGTTTTGGAAAAGCGTGAGACCGCGGTTGAACACGTACTTGTAAAGGGGCATTCCGCCTTTGCGGGCACCCATTCCCAAGATGCGTGAGCCGAGCACGACGGGATATACGCCGTTTACGATAACGTATGCCATCGACTCGATGAGCTGCGGGGTGTACTGATAGTCGGGGTGCAGCATAATGACCACGTCGGCGCCCAATTCCAACGCTTTGTTGTAGCAGGTCTTCTGGTTGGCACCGTAGCCCTTGTTGGCTTCGTGCCGGATGATGTGCCGGATGCCTAAGGCGTTGCCCACGGCAACCGTGTCGTCATTGGAGTAGTCATCCACCAAAATCACTTCATCTACCATATCAAAAGGAATCTCGTGATAGGTCTTTTCGAGCGTCTGGCCGGCGTTGTAGGCGGGAAGAACCACGCATATCTTCTTGTCTTTTAGCATAGTATGTGTTTTTTAAAAAGAGCGCAAACATACAAAAAATAGTTTAAGGTACAGATGTGGGACAAACGTGCCAAATTCTTGTCAGAGGATGTTATAATAGAATAATTCAAGTTTTTGCAAGTTGATTCCATTCGGTATATTGTTGGGTTTTGAAATTGACGTTTTTTGTAAGTTCTTTTGACCCAATAATATATTTTCGAGGTGGATTTTACAATGGATTTTAAGGAGTCTGAAAGATGACGACCGAACGGAAACCGGCTCGCGCGGCTTTTTTGTGGATTTTCATAGGGATTTTTAAACTTGCATACGCAAGAATCCGGAGGAGAAAATTTATATTTCCTGGCGTGATAGAGAACTCCTTTTTTCGTATTTTTGCCGACTTTAAAAAACAGACTATGAATTCTACAAGACAACAGAAAATAGCATCTCTTCTTCAAAAGGAATTGGCTAATATCTTTTTACAGGACAGCACAAACGTATATGGATGTATGATTACGGTGACCAATGCCACCATCACATCCGACCTCTCCATAGCCAGAGCCTATCTGAGCATTTATCTGGCTCCTAACAACGACAAAGACGCCGTTATCGGTGCCATTCGCGCGAATACCAAGGACATCCGCTTCCGCCTCGGTCAGAAAATCAAAAACCAACTCCGCGTGGTCCCACAACTCGAGTTCTTCATTGATGACACACTCGACTATATGGAAAACATTGACCGACTATTGAAACAGTAGCTGTGAAAACCGCCCTCCATAAGACAGCCTTCTTTATTTCGATGAGATATTTGTTTTCTAAAAAGAAACACAATATCATCAACGTGTTGTCTATTGTCTCTATGCTCGGCATTGCTGTCAGCAGCGCCGCTTTGATAGTGGTGCTTTCCGTTTTCAACGGTATGCAGGAGATGATCGGCGGCTGGTTTAACGCCTTCAATCCCGATTTTGAAATCACTTTGGTGGAAGGCAAATCTTTTGCCGTCGATTCCTTTCCCAAAGCGGAGATAGCCGCTCTTCCAGAGGTCTCCTCTGTCTGTGATGTGGTGAGCGATATGGTGCTGACCACCTATCAGGACCGTCAGGAACTGTTGAGAATCAAAGGTGTAGAGCACGGCTATGTGAAGCAGAACAATTACGAGGATATGCTGATTGACGGCACGTTCGACCTCTATCGCGGGCGGCAGGCCTGCGCGATTTTGGGCACGGGTGTCGCCGGCAAACTGCTCATCCATCTCAATGCCTACGACCGGATGAAACTCTACTATCCTAAGCGTACGAAAAAGAACCTTGCCAACCCGGCAGAAGCCTTCAATACCGAGTTCCTCTTCCCGACGGGCGTGTTTTGCACAAATACCAGTTACGACCAGGAGTACGTGTTCTGCCCGATTGAATTCGCACGCGCGCTGATGCAATATGAGGACGAAGCTACTTCGATGGAAGTGCTGCTCAAAGAAAACGCGGATGTGGATAAGGTTCAGCAGAAAATCCAACAGATAGTCGGTGACAAGTTTAAAATCCAGAACAAATATCAGCAGGAGGCATCCCTGTTCAAGACTATGCAGTCCGAAAAACTCATCATATACGTGATTTTAGCATTCATCCTCCTGGTCGCCGCGTTCAACATTATCGGCTCATTGGGAATGCTTATCCTTGAAAAACAGCGAGATACGGCGGTGTTGAACAGTATGGGCGCGCCCAAGAAACTCATCCGGCGCATTTTCCTGTATGAGGGAATGTCCATTTCCACCATCGGCGGTGTCGGCGGTATGGTCCTCGGTGCTGTCGTATGCCTGCTGCAACAGACTTTCCACATCGTCAAACTGGGTGGCGCGGACGGTAACTACATCATCCCGTATTATCCCGTGCAAATGCATTGGGCAGACTTTGGAGTCGTCCTGCTGACGGTCTTGGTAATCAGCTTGCTGACCTCGATACTTCCGGCCCGGAAGCTCAAAACATCCTTCTTAAACCAGTCATTATGAAAAGAATAATCCTTGTATTTTGGAGCTTGATAACGGTTGTGTCGTTGGGCGCGCAAACACCCATCGGCAAATTCAGCGCGCACGTCCCGATGATGTCCTTCCACTCTGTCGCTGTGGCAGAAGATTACGTCTATGCGGCGGCCGACAACGGACTCCTTCTGTTGGAAAAATCCACTATGAATGAGGAACATGCGGCGCTTTCATCCTGGAGCAAAGTGGAAGGCCTTTCCGATATCGACATCGTTAAAGTTTTCTATGACAAAATCCATCAGGCACTGATCATCTGTTACGCCAACGGCAATATCGACGTTGTGAAGGAGGACAAACTCTATAACGTGAGCAATGTGAAGGACAAACAGATTACGGGATCCAAAGTGTTGTCGCACATCCGAATGTATGACGGACAAATCTATTTGGTTTATCCTTTCGGCGTGGTGATTTTCAATCCCGAAGACTTAGTGATTGAGGATTCCTGGTTTACCAAAAAGGATGGGGCACAGTATGTTGCGTACGATATGGCCGTTACGGACGACCGTTATTTCGTCAGTACCGACCACGGCATTTTCAGTTTGCCCAAACATCACAGCACGCCGGCTAACTTTATGGACTGGGAATTGGACCTTGATATTGAAAATTGCACGTATAGCCATTTGGCAACGTTTAATGACAAAGTTTATGCAATCAAGCACAATACATCTGGAAATGAAGATGATACGCTTTATGTGAAAAATCCGGGCGGTTGGGAATCTACGGGCCGCGCGTATAACTTGGTGAATTCCCTTTCTGTGACGGATGCCGAGATGGCTATCACCAACTGGGATTATGTGCAGACAATGGACGCAGATATGAATCCTACGTTTTTGGCTTTCTGGTATTCGGATAATAACTATCCGAACTGTCAGGAGACGGTGATAGACGGAGAGTTGCTTTGGGCTGCCGATAAAACGTATGGTCTAGTGCAGTATAATAGGACATATTTCAGTTATCGGTATTACATCATAAACGGCCCGTTCTCATCGGCTACGGAGGCTATCTGCAGTTATAATGGGATTACCGCCGTGGTGCCCGGTTCGCGCAAGGGCTCCGGTTATGCGCCGTGCTGGCTCCATCCGTCGCTCAGCTGGTTCGGCAACCAGGAGTGGCACTCCAATCCCTACGAGTTCCTCAATTACGACACGGCAAGCGCCTCGTATGACTTGAACAACGTGATTATCAATCCCAAAGATGAAACCGAATGGTTCGTAGCATCGTGGGGCAACGGCCTCTTCCGCTGCAAGGACCAGCACGTGGTGCAGCATTTCAACTATCAAAATTCCGGTCTGGAAGCTACTTCCGAAGGTGGTAAAACTTTTGTCTCCGGTTTGGGCTTTGATAAAAAGGGCAATCTTTGGATGACCAACAGCTGCTGCGCCAAGATGCTGAAAATGTTGGAACCGAACGGCACGTGGCACTCCTATAATATCGGAAGCGGGGTGGTGACCTCCGGATTCCAGAATGTCATAGCTGAGCACCTGCTCGTGGATTCTCGTGGTTACAAATGGATAACCTATCCTCGTGAGGATGCCCTGAACCGCTATCATCTGGTGGCGTTCAGCGATAATGGCACGTATGACAATCTTGGAGATGACAAATTCGCCCGCGTGGATATGAATGCCGCCGCCGAGGTGAACTCCTCGACGGTGTATTGCCTGGCCGAAGATTTGAATGGCGAAATCTGGATCGGTACGGACAAAGGTATCAAGTATATCAAGTACCCATCCAAGATTTTCGATGGCACGGTCTATCCTAAAAATATCCTGTTGGAACAGGATGGCTATGTGTCCGTCCTTCTTGAATTTGAGGAGATTACGGCGATTGCCGTGGATGGTGCCAACCGCAAATGGATAGGAACGAGCAAGGCCGGCGTGTTTTTGATGAGCGACGACGGACAAAAACAACTGCTCCATTTCACCGCCGAAGACCATCCGTTATTTAGCAATCAGATAACGGCTATCAGTGTCGATCCGTTGAGTGGCGAAGTCTTTTTCGGCACGTCAAAAGGTTTGGTAAGCTATAGGGGTACGGCAACAGGCGGTTTTGAAACGTACGAGGAATTGCCCGTGTATCCGAATCCCGTGCGACACGGCTATAGTGGGCCTGTGGCAGTCAATGGCTTAAAAGCCAACTCTTTGTGCAAAATCACGGATGCCTCCGGACGATTGGTCTGGCAAGGTTACAGCAATGGCGGCGAACTGATATGGAACTGCGTGGATTTGTTCGGGAAACGTCCGGCTACCGGTGTTTATTACGTGATGTGCTCGGATAATGAAACCGGTAAAGAGAAAATAGTGACGAAGTTCCTATTCGTGAATTAAAAAACACGTATGCCATAACCGATAAAGTTTACAGAATACCCCATTATATGCTTAAACCTGAAACTTTGAATGATTATCGGACGCAATGAATTGCGTCCCTACATCTTGAAACCTGAAACTTGAAACCTTATGCTCCTCACCACCTCCGGCATTGTCCTACATAGCACCAAGTATTCTGACACTTCGCTGATTGTGAAGATTTTCACCGAAAAGCGCGGCGTGCAGTCCTTTATCGTAAAAGGTGCTTTTAGCAAGAAAAGCCGTTTCAGGGCGAGCCTCTTCACACCGTTGGCACTGGTCAGTATCACATACGACGACCGTAATTGTGACCGGTTGATGTATCTCAAAGACATAAGTAGAAGCGATATCGGAGCGGAAGGCCTCTTTGACCCCGCACGAAGCTCTATCCTGATGTTCTACAATGAGTTGCTGTACAAACTATTGTTCGACTCAGGCGAAGACGAGTCTCTGTTCCATTTCCTACAGGAGGAAATTCTCAAAATCTCAGCCCCAGACGTGGATTTGGTCGAACTCCCGTTGCGCTTCCTGCTGCGTCTCAGCGTTGTGTTGGGCTTCTTCCCAGAAAACAACTATTCGGACAAGGACTGCTATTTCTCTTTGAGCGAGAATCGTTTCCAATCATATTATATAGATGAGAACGATGAAATTCCACAAATGGAGAGCCATTATATGTCGCGGCTGTTGCAGAGCGAAGAGGTTCAGGAGGTGCCCCGCCATACGCGCAACAACCTGCTGCATTATCTGATTAAATACTATCAGGTCCATAACGAGCAAATCCGCGACATCGAGTCGGTGGAAATTTTAGCGAGCGTGCTGCATTGAATAATGCGGTAATGCGATAATGTGCTACACAGTCAATCATTAAACTTTAAACCTTAAACCTTAAACATTTGCCCTCAAGCACGACATTTAATATACGGAGAGACTATACTTGAAACCTGAGACCTGAGACCTGAAACCTGAGGGTATGTTTTAGAAGTGAAAATGACGTTTTGAGGGTATGTTTTAGAAGTGAAAATGATGTTTTGAGGGTATGTTTTAGAAAGTGTTTTTGGCTTGAAGTTTTGATTTTCAAATAATTATTGTATTTTTGCAGCCTGATTTCAAGAGAGTGCTATGTATAAAAGAAATTTATTGCAGCAATTGAGGCAGTGGAGGGTGAAATCCAATCGAAAACCTTTGGTGCTTCGCGGTGCCCGTCAGGTGGGCAAAACAACACTGGTGGATGCGTTTGGAAAAGAGTTTGACCATTATATTTGTCTGAATATGGAGAAGGCGGCAGACCGAGGCATTTTTATGCAAACGGATCAGGTCAGAGAAGTGGTGAATTACCTATATGCTCGTCAACGTATCGTTTATAATAAGAACGAACAGACTCTTCTGTTTATTGATGAAATTCAGGACTCTATTCCGGCCATTACTATGTTACGCTATTTTTATGAAGAGTATCCAGATTTATATGTCATAGCGGCTGGTTCTCGATTGCAGAAACTTCTGCGAAAATCAAAGAAATTAGGGGATGACCAAGATTTTAGGCACAGCTTTCCTGTGGGTAGGGTGGAATATCTGAATCTTCGGCCATTCTCTTTTATAGAATATTTGTCGGCCTGTGGATATGAAATGTGGTGCGAGCAGATTATGGATTTGAGTGTGAGCGAATTACTGCATGCTGATTTAGTCTCAAAATTTAACACTTATGCTTTGATTGGTGGTATGCCAGAAGCAGTGAGCCAATATGTTCAAACCGGTGATATTGTAGCATTGCAGCCCATATATAAATCAATTGTTACAAGTTATAAGGATGATGTGGAAGATTATGTAAGTAGTGAGACTCAAGTGAGAATCCTGAAACACGTACTTGACTATGGTTGGGTGGAAGCGGGGAAGGCCATTACTTTTTCCCATTTTGGGAATAGCACCTACACTTCTGCGCAGATACACGAGGCTATGGATTTATTACAGAAAGCTTTTGTCCTCCAACTTGATTACCCCGTGACGAGTACTGCGGCCCCGGCGGTGCCGGCGATGAATCGTTCGCCAAAGCTCGTCTGGTTGGATAATGGAATAGTCAATTATTTGGCAGACATACAGTTGGAATATATGCAGAATAAAGATTTATTGGATACGTGGAGAGGACAAGCGGCAGAACACATAGTTGCGCAAGAACTTCGCGTTATTTTGGATAGACAATCTAAAGAAAATCAATATTTTTGGGTCCGTGACAAGTCCGGTGCTTCGGCAGAATTGGACTTCATTTGGCAAACTTCAAATCGCATCATTCCGATTGAAGTGAAAAATGGTCACAACAGTAGATTGCAATCTCTTCACGTGTTTGTGGAAAATAGTAAAGAACCAGTAACTGCCATTAGAGTGTGGTCAGGACCATTTTCTGTCAATGAGTTGTTGTCAGCTACCAAGAAAATTCCATTCCGACTGATTAACATCCCTTTCTATTATGTGGGGGTTTTAGATAGGATTTTAGATAAATATATGATTTGAGGACTTTTGGTAGCTTACATAAAGACTGATAGAAATGTTGAAATTTCATTTAGACGTGAAGCTACTTTGAGTTCTCTGAAGATGTCTCTTCCTCTGTTTCGCCTTCTTTCGCGCCCCTCAGTCCTGCGAAATCCCCATTCCTCCGTTACGGGAATTTTGTGTATAATTGCCGCCTTATTTTTTGAAAGTATATTTGTACGATTATTTAAACTGTAGTAGAAATGCAACTTGTTGAAATTGAAGAAGTTTTATTTGAAAATAAACCTCTTTTCGTTTCATCTGATATAAAGAAACGTATTGCGGAAAGTCATCAGTTCTTGACGGAATTTGCAAAAGACAAAGTTATTTACGGCATCAATACGGGATTCGGGCCGATGGCTCAGTATCGCGTGAAGGATGAGGACGTGAAGGCACTGCAGTATAACATCATACGCAGTCACTCCTGTGGTGCGGGCGAGCCGTTCCCCGAATTGTACGTGCGGGCCGCTATGCTGGCGCGTTATTTCACCTTCGCTTCCGGCAAGTCAGGTGTCGATCCGCGTGCGCTCGATATTCTCCAGGAGTACATCAACAGAGGCATATACCCGGTTATTCCGCAGCACGGCAGCGTGGGCGCTTCTGGCGACCTTGTGCAGCTGGCCCACATGGCCTTGGCCATCATCGGCGAAGGCGAAGTCTTCTACCAGGGCAAACGTCGCCCGACGGCGGAAGTCCTCCAAGAACTCCATATCACGCCGCTTACCCCGTCCCTGCGCGAAGGCCTGGCCCTCAACAACGGCACCGCAATGATGACAGGCGTCGGCATCGTCAATCTGCATTATGCTAAGATGCTTCTCCAATACGCCGTCATCGCTTCCGTGATGATGAACGAAATAGCTTCGTCCTATGACGATTTTATGTCGCCCGTGCTCAACGACCTCAAAAACCACGAAGGCCAAAGCGCTGTCGCCCGACTGATGCTCCAGATGGCCGACGGCAGTCAGTGTATGCGCAAACGCGCCGTCGAAATGTTCCAACCCCATCAGGAACAAGTCTTCGAACATAAGGTGCAGCCCTATTACTCGCTGCGCTGTGTCCCGCAGGTGCTCGGCCCCATTTATGAGGCATACAAGTTTACAGAGAAAATCCTTGTCGAGGAGTTCAACGCGGTTGACGACAACCCGGTGGTCGATATGGATACGAACACGGTTTATCACGGCGGCAATTTCCACGGTGACTATGTCAGCTTCGAGATGGACAAACTCAAAATTGCCACCACCAAACTGACGATGCTGATGGAACGCCAACTCAACTACCTCTGCCACGACCGTATCAACGGCATCCTGCCTCCGTTCCTGAATTTGGGTGCACTCGGATTGACCTACGGTATTCAGGCTATGCAGTTTACGGCCTGCTCTACGACGGCAGAATGCCAGACATTGTCCAATTCGATGTACGTCCACAGCATACCCAACAACAATGACAATCAGGACATTGTCAGTATGGGTACCAACTCCGCCATTTTGGCCAAACGTGTCATCGACAACAGCTATCAGGTGATGGCTATCCATTATGTCGCATTGGCTCAAGCAGTTGACTGCTTGGAGATTGCCGATAAGTTGTCGCCATTCACCCGCGAAATTTACAAAGAGGTTCGCAACATCGTGCCGAAATTCATTGAAGACACACCTAAAGATGCGGACATCCAACACGTAATCGATTATTTAAGAACAAAGAAAATAAACATCCTATAAGTATGAAATACGCATTAGTAACTGGTGGTTCCAGAGGCATTGGCCGCGCCATTTGTGTGAAATTGGCCGCTATGGGTCATCCTGTAATCATCAACTACCAATCCAACAAGGAGGCTGCTGAAGAAACGAAGCAGCTGATAGAAACTGCCGGCGGCAAGGCGGAACTGATGCCTTTTAACGTGACTAATTCCGAAGAGGTGGATGCCGCCATCGAAGGTTGGCAGGCCGCCCATCCCGAAGACTACATCGGCATTTTGGTCAATAATGCCGGCATCCGCAAGGACACCCTGATGGTGTTTATGCAGAACGAAGACTGGCAGAGTGTCATCAATACCACATTGAATGGCTTTTTCTACACGACGCGCCGTTTGATTAAGGGTATGCTGTCCAAACGCGACGGCCGTATCATCAATATGGCGTCTCTGTCCGGATTGAAAGGACAGGGTGGGCAGACCAACTACTCCGCAGCCAAGGCCGCGCTCATTGGCGCTACCAAAGCTTTGGCTCAGGAAATCGGTTCTCGCAAAATCACCGTCAATGCGGTGGCTCCCGGCTTTATCGCCACAGATATGACCAAGGATTTCAATGAGGCTGACTTCAAGAAGATGATTCCGGCGGGACGTTTCGGCAAACCGGAAGAAGTGGCCGCTTTGGTTGGCTTCTTGGCCTCCGATGACGCCGCCTACATCAATGGCGAAGTGATTTCCATTAACGGAGGACTTTACACGTAAAAGTGAACAGTGAACAGTGATCTGTGATCAGATGTGAGTTTGTTTTGAGTTTTTATAAAATATTGGATAACAAGTATATATAAATTTGTTATAGATGAGAAGAGTAGTAATTACGGGTATGGGCATTTATTCTTGTTTAGGTAAGAACTTGGACGAGGTGACTGCTTCTTTGCGTGCCGGCAAATCCGGTATCGGCATTGACCCGAAAAGAATAGAATACGGTTACCGTTCCCCGCTGACGGGCATATTGGAACGTCCTGTCCTGAAAGGCATTTTGGACCGTCGTTCCCGTGTCTGTCTGCCCGAACAGGGTGAATATGCCTATATGGCAACGGCTGAAGCTTTGAGAAATGCCGGTGTTGACCAAGAATATTTGGAAAAGAACGAAGTCGGTATTTTGTACGGCAATGACTCGTCGGCGAAGGCCGTGATTGACGCACACACCACGGCGATGGAATACAAGGATACGCAGATGATGGGCTCCGGTGCGATTTTCCAATCAATGAACTCCACCGTGACGATGAACCTTTCGACCATATTCAAATTGAGAGGCATCAATCTGACCATCAGTGCGGCGTGTGCCAGCGGTTCCCACTCCATCGGCTTGGGTCTGATGTACATCCGCGCTGGTTTGCAGGATATGATTATCTGCGGTGGCGCACAAGAAACCAACTATCTGTCAATGGGCAGTTTCGACGGCATTGCCGCCTTCTCCACGCGTGTGGATGAACCTACCAAGGCTTCCCGTCCTTTTGACCGCGACCACGACGGGCTTGTGCCCAGTGGCGGTGCGGCTACTGTCATTTTGGAAGAATACGAGCACGCCGTCAAACGAGGCGCCCCCATTATTGCCGAGGTCGTAGGCTATGGCTTCTCCTCCAACGGCGTCAACATTTCGCAACCCAGCGATGCCGGCTCCGTCATTGCGATGGAACGCGCGCTTAAAGACGCGGGAGTGGCAGCCAAGGATATCGACTACATCAATGCCCACGCAACGTCCACCGTGCAAGGCGACGAGTTGGAAGCCAAGGCGTTGGACAAAATGTTTGCGGAATTCCGCACGCCCATCAGCTCTACCAAGTCTATGACCGGACACGAGTGCTGGATGGCCGGTGCCAGCGAAATCGTCTATTCCAACCTGATGATGCTCAACTCCTTCATCGCACCCAATATCAATTTCGAGAACCCCGATGAGTATTCCAAAAACTTGAACATCGTCAACCAAACCCAGGAGAAAAACATAGACATCTACCTGTCTAACTCCTTCGGATTTGGAGGAACCAACAGCGCACTTGTCGTGAAGAAAATTAAAAAATAATATTATAACAAATCACAATTCACTGATCACTGATCACAAAAAAATCCAGTATGCAAAGAGAAGAAGTTATCAAAACCGTCAACGAATTTTTAGTAGAAGAGATTGAAATTGAAGAAAACTTGTTGAAAGAGGATGCCCTCTTGAAAGAAGGATTAGGCATTGACAGTCTTGATTTTGTAGATATCGTTGTCATCGTAGAGAAGAAGTTCGGTTTCAAAATCAAGCCGGAAGAGATGAAGGATGTTCGCACGTTGGGACAATTCTACGATTACATTGTCAGTAAAGTGAACTAAGGATGTCTGAGGCCAGACAGTGGCAGGGAAAAACGAGCGGTGGTACGTTCGGACAGAAGTCTTTGTTCTTCATACTCAAGTATGTCAAGGCGAAGACGCTCTATCCGGTGTTGTATCTGATTATCCCGTTCTGCCTGATTTTTGCGCGCAAGACGAACAATGCCATCTATCATTATTTCCATCGTATTTTGGGATACGGGAGATGGGAAGCCTTCCGTGCAAATGTCCGCAATGCCTTCACCTTCGGGCGTGTTGTTATTGACAAGTTTGCCTTATTGGCAGGACGGAGCGAACAGTTCCAGGTGGATGTGCGCAATCCGGAAATCTTCGAGAATCTCCTTCAGCAGGACAAGGGCTTTATCTTGGCTGGTTCCCATATTGGGAATTTTGAGCTGCTGGGGCACTGTATGAAGCAGGATCGCAAAGCCATCAACGGCATTATCTTTGGCGGAGAAACGCAGGCGATGCAGGAGAAACGTATGGAGACCTTTGGCGAGAACAATGTCAAACTCATCCCCGTGTTGCCGGATATGTCGCATCTGTTTGCCATAAAAAATGCATTGGATAATGGCGAAATCGTAACTGTCCTTTGCGACCGCATTTTTGGAAGCCCCAAAAAGAAAAGCGTCAACTTCCTCGGTCATCCTGCTGATTTCCCTGTTGGCACGTTTAGAATGGCCGCCCAACTGGAAGTCCCGATGGTATCCGTCTTCATTATGAAGGAAAAAGGTAGCCGATATGCCGGATATCTGGTCCCGTTGGAAGTCCCCGATACCGCAACCTCTGTCACCGAAAAAGTCGAAAGCCTGTTGTCTCAATATGTTCAATCTATAGAAAATATACTTCGAAAATACCCGGAACAATGGTTCAACTACTATGAGTTCTGGCCTTCAGTGTAGGTCTCAGGTTGTAGGGACGCAATTTATTGCGTCAGCTTCAGGTTTCAGGTTTAAAGTTTAAGGTTTAAGGTTTAAAGTTTCAAGAATAGTCTCATTACATACCATTTAATTTATTATACAATAACGCATTACCGCATTATCACATTACCGCATTAACACATTATAAAAATGAATCTCGAGTCTCCGCAAAAAGAAATGTACGCAAAAGAGCGTTTTACAGCCATTCAGGCGCAGCGTTTGGCACAGGAAATAGCCTTCGGCCCTATCGTGTTCCAGGTTTCCAGATTGATGGTCAAATTCGGCATCTTCAAGATGTTGGATGACGCCAAAAACGGGCTTACGATGGAAGAGATTGCCGACAAGGCCAATCTTTCAATCTATGGCGCGAAAGTGCTGTTGGAGTCTTCTTTGACGATTGGTACCATTTTGATGCGCGATGACAAGTTCTTCTTGGCAAAGGCGGGCTGGTTCTTGCTTAATGACGATATGGCGCGTGTGAATATGGATTTCAATCACGATGTCAACTACTTGGGACTCTTTAATTTGGAAGAGGCGATTCTCAATGGAAAACCCGAGGGACTGAAGGTCTTCGGCACGTGGCCGACCGTTTATGAAGGACTTTCGCAACTCCCGCCGCAAGTGCAGAAGAGCTGGTTCGGTTTTGACCATTTCTATTCCGACAACTCCTTTCAACAGGCTTTGGAAATCGTCTTTGCCAAGCACCCCAAAACATTGTTGGACGTGGGCGGAAACACCGGCCGTTGGGCTACCCAGTGCGTGACATACAATCAGGAGGTCGAGGTGACCATTATGGACCTGCCGCAGCAGTTGGAGATGATGCGCGAGCAAACCAAGGATTTGGATGGTGCCAACCGTATCCACGGACACGGCTGCAATCTGCTGGACAAAAGCGTGCCGTTCCCTAAAGGATTTAACGCCATCTGGATGAGCCAGTTCCTCGACTGCTTTTCCGAAGAGGAAGTCACCAGCATCCTCTCCCGCGCTGCCCAATCTATGGACGGAAGCAGCAAACTGTACATTATGGAGACTTTCTGGGATAGGCAGCGCTTTGAAACGGCTTCTTATTGTTTGGCACAAATCAGCATCTATTTCACGGCCATTGCCAATGGAAACAGCAAGATGTATTATTCCGGCGATATGGCGCGTTGCGTAGAAGCCGCCGGCCTCAAAATCGACACCATTCACGACGGACTGGGACTGGGACACAGTATAATGGAGTGCAGCGTGAGGTAGCTCCAGGTTTCAAGTATAGTCACTCCGTATATAAAATGTCGTGCTTGAGGGCGAATATTTAAGGTTTAAGGTTTAAAGTTTAAAGTTTAAAGATTGACTGCGTAGCACATTATCGCATTATCGCATTATCGCATTATCGCATTATCGCATTACCGCATTAACACAATGATTACAGCATTACCCTATATCCCGCAACGTCCTCCATTTGTGATGGTGGATAATCTGCTGTCGTGCGACGAGATTGTCGTCCGCACGGATTTTCAAATTCCCGCCGACAATTTGTTTGTGCAGGATGGCAAATTTACAGAAGCCGGGCTGATGGAAAATATTGCGCAGACGTGTGCGACGCGCATTGGTTGGCTCAACAAGGACAAACCCGTCCGTATCGGCGTAATTGGCTCTATCAGCAATTTCGAAGTGGTAAGATTACCCGAAGTGGGAAATCGATTAGAAACAGAAGTGACGGTCGAGTCTGTGGTGTTTGATGCCATCATCGTTCACGCGGAATCTACAGTGCAAGGCGAACCTATCGCACGTTGCGATATGAAGGTGTTCGTGTTGGACAATTGACAATTAACAATTAACAATTGTGATATAGGACATTTACATTAACCTTTAACCATTAACCCATAATGTTACGAGTTGAAAAAGATATAGACGTTCGTTTTAGTGAGGTGGATTCGATGGGAATTGTTTGGCACGGCAATTACGCGCTTTATTTTGAGGATGCGCGGGAATTGTTCGGAAAGACATACCATTTGGAATATCTTCACATGTTTGAGTTGGGCTTTTACGCTCCGTTAGTGGATTTGAAATTCCATTATAAGAAAGCCATCCGTTATCAGGACAAAATCAAAGTGGCGATTACGTACCACGATTCTGATTCTGCCAAGGTGATTTTCGATTACGAAATCATCAATCGGGAAACTGGCGAATTGATGGCCACGGGCCAATCTACACAGGTTTTTTTAGATCTTAATTATAATCTCGTTCTGCACACTCCGGAGTTTTTTTTGGAGTGGAAACGAATCAACGGGATAGGCGTTTGATTGCAGAATGATGAAGAACTGGGTGATGAACAATTAGCAATTTATAATTAAATACATTAAACATGAAAAAGATCTTTTTGTTTTTGGCCTTCGTGGCAATGGGTTTTACAGTTATGGCACAGGATTTTGAGAGTGCCGGCATTTATTACAACATCATAGGCGACGGCAATGTTGAGGTGACGCGCGATATTAGCAATCCCTATTCTGGAACGGTGGATATTCCCGCCACGGTGACGTATAATTCCGTTACGTACAATGTCACTGCCATCGGTGATTCCGCCTTCTTTGGTTGCGGCAGTTTGACTGGCGTGACCCTCCCCGCTGGAGTGACGTCCATCGGCCTGAGAAGTTTTTACAACTGCAGCAGCTTGACCTCAATGATCCTGCCGGAAACTGTAACTGAAGTCGGTTCCCGTGCCTTTTATGGGTGCAGCAGTTTGGCTTCGGTGAATATTCCGAGCGGAGTGACCTCTATAGCGAGGTCGGTTTTTTACAACTGCAGCAGTTTGACCTCAATAGACATACCGGATGCTGTAACTGTAATAGATAGTTCTGCTTTTTATGGTTGCAGCAGCTTGACCTCGATCGTTATACCGAATGCCGTAACTGAAATTAGGTCGCACGCTTTTTATGGTTGCAGCAGTTTGGCCTCGGTGAATATCCCGAGCGGAGTGACCTCTATAGCGAGGGCGGTTTTTTACAATTGCAGCAGCTTGACTTCAATCGTTATACCGGATGCTGTAACTGTAATAGATAGTTTTGCTTTTTATGGATG